>JAAHHL010000934.1 GCA_010672185.1 Caldora sp. SIO3E6
GGGAGCTGAGGGAGCTGAGGGAGCTGAGGGAGCTGAGGAAGCTGAGGGAGCTGTTAGCGCAGCGGAACGAAGTTCGGAAGCTGAGGAAGCTGGGGGAGATGGGGAAGCTGAGGGAGATGGGGGAGCTGAGGGAGCTGAGGAAGCTGGGGGAGCTGTTAGCGCAGCGGAACGAAGTTCGGAAGATGGGGGAGATGGGGAAGATAGTGAGATAATTCAGAAGTGATGGAAACTTGTTTGATAAATGCCAGAGTTAATAACCCCTTGTGTAATTTTTGTTGTCAGCTTATTCATTCTGGTGAAAGCATCAGATTTTTTTACGGATGCGGCGGAAAAAGTTGGCTTGTCTATCGGACTGAGCCCCTTTATCATCGGGGTGACCATTGTTTCCATTGGTACATCATTGCCAGAGCTAATTTCTTCTCTACTGGCTGTTGCGCAAAATTCATCGGAAATTGTTGTCAGTAATGTTGTTGGTTCCAATATTGCCAATATTTTTCTGATTATTGGTACCGCATCGATTATGAGCACTAATGCCTTAAGTATCACCTATGATTTAGTGAGCGTTGATTTACCTTTATTTGTTGGCTCGGCATTTTTGTTGGCCTTGATCATTGGTGATGAAAATTTTTCTACAGGGGAAGCTTGGCTGTTAATTTTAGGCTATCTGATGTATTTATTTTACACCATCAAGGGGAGCGAGGACAATGAACAAGAAGCCAAGGAGGAACAAGATTCGACTATCGTTAACAGAAATTCCGGTTTTTTACTCAGGCAAGTAATCATTATTATCGCAAGTGCTATTTTTCTCTATTTAGGAGCCAACTATACAATTGATTCCCTGATTAAAATTTCGGAGATTTTAAATATTGGCAAAGAAATCATTGCGGTGAGTGCAGTAGCCTTGGGAACCTCGCTTCCGGAATTGATAGTTACTATTAGTGCGGGCACTAAAGGGCAAGCAGAAATAGCCGTAGGTAATGTTATCGGTTCTAATATTTTTAATACCTTTATGGTTATGGGAGTTTCGGGATTGATTGGTAATTTAGTGATTCCCAAAGCAGTTTTAGATAATGGTCTTACGACAATGGTAGCTGGGACAATTTTGCTATTTTTTGCAACTCAAGATAAGAAACTCACTCAGTGGGAAGGATGGTTGTTTTTCATCTTTTACGGCTGGTTTATTGGCACAACATTTAATCTGTTATAAGGAAATTGATAATTGATAATTGATAATTGATAATTGATAATTGATAATTGATAATTGATAATTGATAATTGATAATTGTGGAACAGGAATCTTGCCTGTCACTACCTCTAAGATATGTAAAGTTTAATGTATACGGCAATTCTCGCATCCGTGAGGTACATCTCCCATTCCCTATTCCCAAAACCAATAGCGAATGTACCTCACAAGTATGAGAAACGCTATATTAGACTTAATTCTCAATTATACATTGACACTAAAGAGACTAAAATGGTACAAACTTTGCAAGCACAAGCTATAGATTTACGCTACTTAATAGATAACTTTGAGATTGAATTAGTCACAGACAGTGATTTTTTCCCAGAGTGGCAAGAGGATTTACCGGAGATTAGTGATTTTGAGCAGCAGCTGTTAGACCGAGTCAAGGCTGGTTTTATTAATTTGCTTGAATATCCACCTCTACTAGAAAATGTAGTCAGGATGGCCGTACTAGATCCGATTCTTTTTGCTGGTGGATTTTTTCTGGAGCCATTTTATATTAGAGCAGAAGAGTCAGTGGAGTTAGTGACAAAAGATGAAGAAATTTTAGTCAAAGGTAAGGTTGATGCTTTAGTTTTGAAAGAGCAATTTTGGGTGATGGTAATTGAGTCAAAGAGGCTCACTTATTCAACAGAAGCTGGATTACCTCAATTACTGGCCTATATGCTGAGCAATCCCCATCGACAAAAACTCAGTTATGGTATGATTACCACTGGAGGAACATTCGTTTTCGTCAAATTGCTTAAAGAAGGGAGACCACGATATGCCCTCTCGAAAGGATTTCGCACTCGTGATCCTGGAAAAAATCAACTATACGAAGTTTTATCTATACTTAAGCATCTAAGCCAACTAGCAATTACATCCCTAGTAGATTAATTTTCTTCCTCCGGACTGCTGATTGTTTCTTGCTTCCTTTTTTCTTGAATATTACTGGTTTTCAGAACATCTGAGAATGTAGCGCAGTAAGTCGGCAAACCAAAGGTCTGTGGATTAACTGGATTTTGATAGGTAAAATGTCGGTAGTTTAAGCAGAATTTATCCCAAGCAGACATTTTAATTCGGAAGAGAACAATCAAGATATTGGCTAACCAGCGTTGCAAGGGTAAGCGAAAATAGATTTTTTTACCCAAGTAAGCACAACCTTCCTCTACAGCCTGATTTACTGTCAAAGCTGGACTTCCTAAGACTAATCGCTGGATAGGTTCCTCTTCTGTCTGCTCCGTTGACTCTGTATCATCAGGATGGGCAACTAGGTATTTTACTACCTGAGCAATATCTTGGGCATGAATGAAATGGAAACTAGCATCAGCTTGCAACCAACGAATCACATCAACCCATTTGGTAACATCTCCAATACCGGAGGAAAGATGGGAATAAGGCTTGTTCTCATCTCCCCCCAGTACTAAAGTAGGAAATAAGGTAGTAATCTTCGGGGCGATCGCTAATTTCGATAATCGCCGCATACAGTCGTACTTGGAACGGATATAATCTGTTCCTAATTGACCTGCTTCCCTGAGCAATTGGTTATTGCGGTCTAGGATGCTAGAGGTAGAGAAGTATATCACCTGCTCACAAACCCTAGGGTCAAGTAATTCGATTAATCGGACAGTTTTGATCACATTGATATCAAAAACCTCCGCTGTTCCTCCCCAAGCAGTAGCGACTAGGATTGCTACATCCATCGTTTTCAGCAGATTACGATATTGGCTAATATTCCGCAAATCTCCCTGAAAAATCGTGATGCCAGAACGAGCTTCGTGGTCGAATCTCAGTTTATCTGGATTTCTGACCAATAAGTACAACTCATGCTCAGTTTCAGTAATCAGGGTTTCGGTGATGTAGTGACCAATGCAACCACTAGCACCTGTCAAAAAAATCCGCTTGGGGGTCATGCTTGGGTTCACAGTGCAGGTATGGACAATATAAATTAGGCGTGAACTGCTAGCAATTCATCCACTTTTTGAGCAGTCACTTGCTTGGCAGTTTCAAAGAAAAACCTCACGTTGTCCTCCGGAGTAGTTGGTAAGACACCGTGACCAAGGTTAAAGATATGACCTGTGTTACCCGCTTTGCGAATATTGTCGAAGATGCGATCGCGGATAAAATCTTGGGAGCCAAAGAGGGCACCGGGATCCATATTTCCCTGAACCTTCATCTGTGTACCCAAGCGCTGTCGCGCCTCTGCCATATCTACTGTCCAGTCTACACTGACAATATCAACTCCTGATTGGCCCATGCGTTCTAAA
>JAAHHL010000935.1 GCA_010672185.1 Caldora sp. SIO3E6
AACAAGAATCTAGAACTACCTGTCTTGCTTCTGGAGTTAATTCTAGCTTTTGCCAGGTTTTAAAAGTAATAAAGTAAATTGCTCCTGCTAATTCCCAATGAGGAAGATATCTTTGACTAACTTTAAGAGTTGGGGAGTTGTCCAAGCTGGCATAGTTTATTGATCCAGAAGCTGTTGAACTGGCAGGATGCAAGTCATAAAAATCACTATTTGACTGAGACTGCCACAGGCACTGAAGCCTGTTCCACAGGATAATAGTTATCTTTGGAGCTAGCATCCTGCCAGTCATTCTCTAATCTTGTAGTCAACTCAATATCCTAATTGTTATTTGACTGAAATTACTACAGGCACTGAAGCCTGTTCCACTGGATAATTATTCTACAAGAGGCTATTCTAATGTGGAACTGGCATCTTGCCAGTCATCCCAATTGTTATTTGACTGAAATTACTACAGGCACTGAAGCCTGTTCCACTGGATGATTATTCCACAAGAGGCTATTCTAATGTGGAACTGGCATCTTGCCAGTCATCCCAATTGCTATTTGACTGAGATTACTACAGGCTAGAAGCCTGTTCCACTGGATAATTATTCCACAAGAGACTATTTTAATGTGGAACTGGCATCTTGCCAGTCAGTCATTAGCGATCGCCAACTGTAGGGTGAATACTGTCAAAAATCTCAAGTAGCTGTGATATGATTTTCCGGGTAATGCAGACCCGAAAGGATATAATGGCTACATGCCAACAATTGATCAACTTGAGGGACTATATCGTATGAGTTATTGGCTTACATACTAGTTCCCTTGTTGGAATTCGTTCTAAAATACCGGAACCAAATACCTTGGCCAATTCTAAATAGTCCAAGTGAACATAACCAATATGACAGTGGCAAGTTTGGTTAGTACAAGGACGCTCAAACAGGGCTAATTCAAAGTTCGGGTCATAGATATTACCAATTGGCTGTTTAATAAAATGACAACGCTGTATCGCTCCCTCTCCGTTTACAGAGATAACGGAAGCACCAGCACGGCAAGACTTGCCAGAGGAAGGATAGTGGTGGGTGTTGAGGTGGAAAAGAGGGTCAATAGACTCAAAAAACTGCCGATCTTCTACTGATAAAAGAGGTAATTCCCGCTTAACGGCATTAATCCACAGGTAAATATGGGGAGGCAATTCACGACGTAAGGCAGCAATTTCTGACTTAAACTTAGGAAAGCCCACTACACCAACACTAAATCTGAAGCCACGTTGGTCAAGTTCCAAACATTTGCTCAGGAATTGCTGGCGGGAAACCCATTCTGGATGAAAGGTTGACCAAAGAGCAAGCTTATCTTTATTACAATCTTCTACCCAGTCCAGCTTACAGGAGAGATTAGTCTGGATGGCGGCTTTGTCAATATTCGGCAATTGAGTAAGTTGAGCCAGTGCCTGTTGATACCAGGGATGAATTAAGGCTTCTCCCCAAGGGGTGAAAAGAACGGAGAACCGATGTTGTTGGTTCTGGGTTACCCAATCTGTAAACCTTGCCAAGGCTTGCCTGTCTATAGCTAATTCTTCTGCTAATTGCGATCGCTTGGCAAAGGGACAGTATTGACAACCATAGTTACAGCTGACTAAGGGACCACGATAGAGGATAGTGATAGTGCTGCTCATGATGATCAATTGATAATGGATAATGGATAATGGATAATGGATAATTGATAATTGATAATTGATAATTGATAATGGATAATGGATAATGGATAATGGATAATTGATAATGGATAATGGATAATGGATAATGGATAAATTTGGTCTTGTGACCTCTTCGTTTACGAAGAAATAAAAAAAGATTTTCCAGACAAGGGGCTTAACTAGACAAGGGGCTTAATCCCCTTGTTTCAAGGCTCTTCTTTGCAGGAAAGGTAATTATCCATTATCAAGAAAGTGAATGCATTTGATAAGTTTGCATAAGCTGACGAACTTGCTCAGAGAATAACCAAGAACCGATATTGTCGGAACGTTCCATACCCATTTCTGTTAGGTGTAAAGTTTGATTATCCCTGTCAGCTAATCCCAATTGCAGGAGTTCCGACAATTCTGGGAAGTCAAGGAAAGCTTCTGTTGTGAAATGGCAGTGATAATCAACTAGATTCAACCCCTCTTGTGCAAGTAAGGATAACAAAATATAGCGGCGGCGACTTTCTTGAGCATCAAGTTGGAAGCCGTAGTGAGCATAATCAAAAGATTGAGCCGGTGTATTGATAAAATCCTTGAGAATTTGGCGCACTTGTTGATCTTCAACAGCATACTCATAGGAGTAGTGTAAAGAACTAGTGTAAGACCTGGCACCACAACCTAATCCCACCATTCCATCTGCCTGACAGCAGTAAATTGGTCCTGCTTGGTTTGGTGAGGAACGACTGTCCCTGTCTGCGGTTATCTGGAACATTCGCATGGAGACTTGGGTGTAACCTTGACTGATGAGGAATGAGCGTCCTTCCCGGTAACACTCAAGACGAATATCATCCCATTCCTGAGAAGATTTTCCCATTCCCGTCAGGGGTCTAACATAGAGGGGATAGAGGTAAATTTCCTCTGGTTGAAACTGCAAAGCTACCCGGATAGATTGCAACCAGCTATCTACAGTTTGCCCTGGTAAACCATAAATCAAGTCAATATTAATCGTCGGAAAACCAACTTCTCGCATCAAGGTAAGGGCAGTTTCTACCTGGTAAACTCGTTGAGAACGTTGAACTGCCAACACTTCGGAGTCAATAAAGCTTTGAACACCAATACTAACTCTATCAAGACCGCGATCGCGAAGTAAATGGAGTTTATCTCGATCTACTGTTGCTGGGGATACTTCCACTGAACCAGGAATTTCCGACAACTTTGCTCCCATCTTCTCCTCAGCAATGTCCAAAATTGCCTCTAGTCCAGCTATTGGTAGCTGAGTAGGTGTGCCACCACCAAGAGCAAAGCGAACAAAAGTTGTTTCACCAATAGCTGCTTTTACTCGCTGTGCTTGTCTGCCAACGGCATTGATATAAGCATTGACAAAATCTTCAGTGGTTTTGGCAGTGGTAAACAGGTTGCAAAAGCCGCAACGCATCTCACAAAAAGGGATGTGGATGTACAAAAATATTGACTGGCGGTTTTCTTTTAACCATAGTTCCCTCAAGGCGATAGGAGGAATAAGCGCTCGATAGGAGGTCTTATGAGGGTATGAATAGACGTATGCTTGGTAGGGTGACTCTTGGAGCAGTTCCCGCAGTTGGGGATGAGTTGATGTTCTCATTAGTTAAAAATAAACTCAGCATAGGGAACTGTCCAAACCACTGAGTGGCTGACACGATGACCTGTATAGCCATTTTCACCATAGGCAGTACCATGGTCTGAACAAATTATACAGAAGGTAGGCGATCGCTCTTCTAGTGCTTTCCACAATCTTAATAACTGGGTATCTACATACTCCAAGGCAGCAGCATGGGATTCGATGGTGTCTTC
>JAAHHL010000936.1 GCA_010672185.1 Caldora sp. SIO3E6
CTTTTCCTATCTCCGGATTCAGCTTCTGGGTCTGGTAGGGTTACAATTATTTCCATACGGTCTTGAAGGACAATAGGATTAATCACTCCAGCCTTAGGGTCAATCTGATCAATCTCGACGGGATTAGCGGTTAGGCAGTTTTCCCGAAAGAAGTTAACTAATTCTGCTTCCTGGAGAGATTCGATTACTTTACGTGCTTTGGCTAAATCTTGCTGACTGGTATCTTCTTCTGATAACAGCAAACTAACGAATTCCCGATAGATGGGTTCAACGCTATCCCGGAAGGAAAACTGCACATCCCGATTAACGCTAACTAAATCACTGCGGAGAATGTCGAGGTTGTTAACTGCATTCTCGTAAGCGGCAACTGCTCCGGCGGATTTTCCTTGCTCTTTGAGGATTTGTGCCAATTGCCATTGCCAGCGATAGGCAATATCTGAAGCTCCGATGGATTGAGCTACAATTAGAGCCTGTCTGGTATTCTCTTCTGCTTGCTCTAGTTGTCCATACTCTAAACGCAATTCTCCCAATTGTCCCAAAGCGTAGGCTTCAGCGCGAGGTTCTTTAAGTTCTCTAGCTTGTTGCAGTGCAAGGGTTAGTTGTTGAGCAATGTCCTGAGGACTAACATTGATGCGATTTTCCTGCTCCATAACCATCCTTGCCCAGTTAATCCTAGCACTGATGGCGGTACTGGAAAGGGGTAGTTGATCAATAGTGTCTCTAATTTGAGCTAGTAATTCCCATTCTTCTTCCGTAAACTCTTGCTCTCTGTCTCCTAGTAGACTAAGTTGATTGAGCTGAGCTTCGATTTGAGCGGTGGGGGTTGTAGCATTATCCGCAGCTTGTTGGTAATAGTCGATCGCTTCTTGAAAATTGCCCTGAGTTTCTCTGGCTTCGCTTCGCTCCTGGGCTTTATTAGCTCGGTCTTTGGTAATATTACCTAACATCAGGTAAGCTGCACTAATATCTTCGGGGGAGTTTTGTGCTTGTGCGATCGCTAAACTTTGTTCTATGGCTGACTCAGCATCATTGAGATCCCCAATTAAGCGCTGGGTAATACCTAAACTACGTAGAGCGATGGCTTTAAGTAAGGAATCTGGCTCTTCTGTTAGAGAGTCGTTGACTTGTTCGATAGTTGCCAAAGCACGACGATACAATCCGGCTCTGCGTAGAGCCTGAGCCTGATTAATCTGGCTTTTAACTATTCCTTGATTGTCCCCTGCTTCCTTATAAATAATGGCAGCAGCTGCAAAACTTTCGGCAGCGGCTTTCGGTTGTCCTTGAGCCAGATAAACTTGTCCTTGGAGGTTGAAACTTTGAGCTTGCCCTGAGCTATCTTCTTGAGCAGTGAAGGCATCGGTAGCTTGTTGTAATAATTCTAGAGCTGCCTGGAACTGTCCCTGCTGGTAGAGTGTTCTAGCTTGTTCTACTATGGTTGCTGGATTGCTGTTTTGGGCAATGGTAAGTACTGCGGGGGTGTGGGCAATTACGGGTATTTTTTCTGCTGCTAAGCTTTGGGTTAGGCAGAGGGAGCAGAGAAATAATATTAATAGTTTTTTTCTTTTTTTGAGGAAAGGAAGGAGCATAGTTAATCTAAAATTGTTTGAACGAACCACAGAGGCACAGAGTTCACAGAGAGAAAGAGGAGAATTTTAATAAACTTGATAAGTAAGGGAAAAGTAGAGACCTTCTTCTTGTAAAGTGCGATCGCTAGAGGGAACATCTACTAGGGGGATACCCCAGTCGAAACGAGCGGAAAGGCGCTCGCCTAGGCGCAATCGTAAACCGATGCCGGTGGAAACGAGCACATTGGGGTCAGGATCGGGATCGGGATTGCCGGAGTGGTTCCAAGCAGTACCGAAATCTACAAAGGGGGCGATTTGCAACAAGCCTTCGAGTTCGGGTAACCGGACAATGGGAATGCGAACTTCCGCTGATGCGAGGAGTCCGTTATCGGAGAGGAAGGTATTCTGGCGGTAACCTCTAACTGTATCTGCTCCTCCCATACCAAACTGCTCTAGTCTGAGTAGAGATTGGGTAGCCAGCTGCACATCTCCTTGGAGGATTAATAAAGTTTCTGGAGCAATCAGGCTTACCCACTGGGTTTGTCCCCGCCAGGAGAGGAAGGTACTGTCGGGACCTGATTCGTTAACGGTTGCTCCCAGAATACCGAGACCGATGCTAAATTGGGAGCGGAGGGAAAAGACTTCTTTGTTACTCCGCTGTGTCCACTCCTGAAAAAAGCGCAGGGCACTAACAGTAGTACTTCCATCTTCTTCGGCTCCTGGAGACAGCCTGACGGGAATATCAAAAATTGTGACTTGACTGTCTTGGAAGGTTGCTGATACCCCTAGGGCAAATTCCTCTGCCAGGTTTTGCCGGAGGGGTTGACGCCAAGTGAATTCCAGGTACTGAGCATCGGCATCAAGGTCAATCCGATTAAAGGGAGGCTCAATAATATGACTAAAGCTGGTATTAAACCGTACCCCAAGAGTGCCATTGCGGGGATTGAGAGGGTAGGTATAGCTGGCATCTATAGTATTACTACCATCGGTGTTACCGTAGCTGATACTGAAACCATCTCCATCTCCTAATAAGTTGGCTTGGGTGAGGGTTGCTTTTCGCTCAAAAGTGCCAATGGTGGGGGAGCGGCTGTTGTTGAGGGAGAGATCGATAAAGAAGGTTTGGGCTTCTTCTACCTGTACCGAAAGCACACTAGAGCCAGGGCCAGTTCCAGCCCCTAGTTCGGCGGATATGTTGGCAATAAGGGGGTCGAGTTGCAGCATTTGCAACGCCTCAATCAGCTCATCGCGATTTAAGGGGGCTCCAGCTCCCAAGGCAAGGCGACTGCGGATATATTCCTGGTTGAGCCGTTGAGTTCCGGTAATCGTGATGGTTTCTAATTCCCCTTCAATTACCTGGACTTTAACTACTCCTCCCTCAAAGACTTGAGGTGGGATAATGGCTCCAGATGTGACATAGCCCCGTTCCCGGTATAGTTGGGTGATGACGGAACGTACCTCAAAGACTTCGGCAAAGGGTAAAGGGCGATTGAGAAAGTCTTTGGTGGCTTCTGCTAACTCTTCATTAGTGATAATGGTATTCCCTTCAAACTCAAACCCTTCAACGATGATAGTTTGAGGAACTTCACCAGGGATAGGTTCGGGACTATCGGGAGTTGGAGGTAGCAGAAATTCTTCTGTGGGAGGGGTTGTTTCTACTGGTTCCTGCTCTGGTAGAGTTTCTGTGGGTCTTTGGGGAATTATATCCTGGGGAAGTGGTGGTAGTTGGGCTAGTGGAGACGCGGGGACGCGGGGACGCGGGGACGCGGGGACGCGGAGATGGGGAGACGCGGAGGGCGAAGCATTTGGATTGTATACTTTTGGTTGTACCGATGAATTATCGCCCAAATGCTTTGCCCCTACATTAAATGTGTGGGCTTGACTGGGGTAGATCATCAGCCAACTAGCCAGAGTGAATAAACCGAAA
>JAAHHL010000937.1 GCA_010672185.1 Caldora sp. SIO3E6
TGTCAGTATTGATAGTCAAAATACTTTTATAGCAAAAGACAGAAGGCAACCGGGCATAAGGGAAAAGATTGACAGGGAAAGGTTTGCTTCATTTGGTGTTGTCCTAACTGCCAAGGTGGTTGCTATAACACCTAACACCTAACACCTAACACCTAACACCTAACACCTAACACCTAACACCTAATACCTAGCACCTAATACCTAATTATATGAACCATAATTTTAAGCTATTAACCTGTGGTATCGCCATTATTATGGCTTTTAGTTTTGGTGGGACTTTCGATTATCTCAGAAAAACTTTCTCTAGCCTTGCCCAAATAACTAGCCAAATTACCAGTAATACCCCCCCAGAAATTCCCGTAGCGGAATACTTCGATGTTTTGGTTTACGGCGACGAATTACCAGGAATATGTGCAGCTATTTGGGCGAAGAGAACTTTAGGTGATTCTGGTAGAGTTGCCCTTGTGCGCTCTAATGCAGCAGACGAACAATTAGGAGGACTGCTAACCAGGGGAGGTTTAGCTTATCTCGATTTTGATAAAACTTATTGGTATAATCAACCAGCTGCCCAATGCTTCCGTAATTTTTTAGCTCAAGCCAAGGTGGTGGAAGCATGTGTAGAAGCAAATAATACGGATCAAGCCCTCAAAGAAATGTTAGCGGAAGCTGGAGTGAAAGTTATTTCCGCATCTCCTCTTACTCCTTATGTGGATAATCAAGAAATTCAACATGTTGATGTCAAGGAAAGCGAGATTCGGTTTAAAGCCGACTCCTACATTGATGCTACCCAGGATGCTCAATTAGCCAGAGAAGCAGGCTTGTCTTACTATCAAGGATACGAAGCTCAAAGTCCTGAACTGCATAATGCTACTTTGTCAGCTTCTATTGTTCCCCTAATAACTGGTCTCACCATCAGCGAATTGCGCTCTGTTGAACAGAAGATTATTTATAATGCCGAACTGATGGCAAACATTGAAACTAGTATTAAAGAACAGCAGACTTCGGGATTGGCCAATTTTTGGCTAAGAGATTTTTACTCACCTATGTATCAAGCTTATCGGGATGGCTATTTTAATCGCAGCATCGCCTTCGGAGCAGCTTATCATCTAGATTACAATCATCCTTTTAGTTTAGATGGTTTCTTTTTTGATAAAAGCAATATTTGTGTACTACCAGAAGATTCCTTGTCTTTAAATGGACTCCTCTTTAAGTATCCCGTTACTCAACAAAGGCAAATCGAGGCAAATGGGTTCAAGCCAACTCAGGAAATGATTACGGAAATGGCTAATTTTGAGGCTTGGTTGCAAGAAATTTCTGGTAAAGACGATATCCAAGTGATTATCCCGCCAGAAATTTACATCAGGCATACCTTGAGTATTAAAGATGTGATTAATCCCCTAACTGGCAAAGAAATTCTTCAAGGAGGAACCTTACCGGAAAATTCCATCGGCAGTTTTTCTTACGAGTTTGATTTAAGGGGAGGAGTCAAGGGTTTATCAGGAAAAGCACCACCCCTGCCCATATTTAACTTCGGCATTGAGCATACTTTAGCTAGTCCAGTGAATAATTTAGCGATCGTTAGTCGCTCTTCTGGCTATGTGGGTATGGCAGTATCAGTAGGTAGAATTCAAACAGTGAATGTTTACCAAGGACAAGGGGTAGGAGTAGCAGCCGGTATTGCCACTCAATCAGACACACCCCTAAATACCATTACTTCTTTGGAAGTTAGAGAAACTTTAGAGATTTTAACTGGACTGACGACCCAATTCTATGGTAAGGATACAACTCAGGGGAGGGATTATAGTCATATTAGATAATTGATAATGGATAATGGATAATGGATAATTGATAATTGATAATGGATAATTGATAATTGATAATTGATAATTGATAATTGATGATTGATAATTGATAATGGATAATTGATGATTGATGATTGATGATTGATGATTGATGATTGATGATTGATAATTGATAATTGATAATTGATAATTGATAATTGATAATTGATGATTGATAATGGATAATTGATAATTGATGATTGATAATTGATAATGGATAATTGATGATTGATAATTGCTAATTGCTAATTGCTAATTGCTAATTGCTAATTGATAATTGATAATTGCTAATTGCTAATTGCTAATTGCTAATTGCTAATTGATAATTGCTAATTGATAATTGCTAATGGATAATGGATAATTGATAATGGATAATTGATAATGGATAATGGATAATGGATAATGGATAATGGATAATTGCTAATTGCTAATTGCTAATTGATAATTGATGATTGATAATTGATAATTGATGATTGATAATTGATAATTGCTAATTGATAATTGCTAATTGCTAATTGCTAATTGCTAATTGATAATTGCTAATTGCTAATTGCTAATTGCTAATGGATAATTGATAATGGATAATTGATAATTGATAATGGATAATTGATAATTGATAATCACTTACACAGAATTATTTACCTATTCTCAAACGCTGTGAGCTTTATCCTGTCAGGTTTTGAATTTTTGGCAATGTGTAATTAATTTTGTGTACCTGCTTAATTGATAATGGAGAATAGTGGGACTTTAGCAAAAATTCAGCCTAAGTATAGCCCTGACTACACACTATTTCTGTTTCATCTTATCGCTAAAACAAGGGGCTTAAGCCCCTTGTTAAGCCCCTTGTCTGGCAAATCTTTTTGTATTTCTTCCTAAAGAAGAATTCTTAGACCACAATTATTCATTATCAATTATGAATTATCCACTATCAATTATGAATTATCCATTATCAATTATGAATTATCCATTATCCATTATCCATTATCCATTATCCATTATCCCCTATCACCATTTATATAAGCAGCCGTCAATGCCTGGCTCGGTGCCTCAAAAATCTGCTCTACACTCCCATACTCAATTAATCTGCCTACTCCCTGCCTAACCCAAAACAGAGCAGCATAGTCAGCAATTCGTTTCGCTTGAGCTAGGTTGTGGGTAACAATTAGTAGAGTATAGCGTTCTCGTAAACTGGCAATCAAATCTTCTACTACCCCACTTGAGATAGGATCGAGGGCACTACAAGGCTCATCTAACAGGAGAACTTCTGGTTGCAGCACCAAAGCGCGGGCAATGCACAGACGTTGCTTTTGCCCCCCGGAAAGAGCCAAGGCAGAGGTTTTGAGTCGGTCTTTAACTTCATCCCATAATCCTACATCTTGAAGGGTTGTTTCAATCAACTGCTCAATTTCCTGTTTGTCCTTAATACCATGTTCTTGCAGAGGTAATGCTAGGTTCTTCCAAATGGAAAAGGGGAAAGGATTAGGTTTTTGGAAAATCATACCAATGCGACGACGCAGAGCGATCGCATTAATCTGGGAGTCCAGTATATCCAGGGAACCGAAGCGGATACTTCCGGAAACTCGACAACGGGGAATCAAATCTGTCAACCGGTTGAGACAACTCAGAAAACTTGTCTTACCGCAACCA
>JAAHHL010000938.1 GCA_010672185.1 Caldora sp. SIO3E6
AACCATTAGCCATTAACCATTAGCAATTAACCATTAACCATTAGCCATTAACCATTAGCCATTAGCCATTAACCATATTCTTGATGCCAGCGACAAATGCCGCACCGACCAATTGACAGCGCTCGTAAAAATCTTGTTCACTGGTGTGGATGTTAGAGGTTTCGTTGGATGTTACAAGTCCCCTATTATATTCAATTGTCACCGTATTTATGGTTTTTGATATTAGGTTTTCATCATTAATATCAAGATAATAATTGGCTTTTTTTATCACTTCTTCTAACCTTTTCAGTATGGTATTGGTAGCACCATAAACATCAGGACGCGATTTTTCCCAATTATCAATATTAATGGCTAGTCTGTTAGAAGCCTCCCGTATCATGCTGATAAAGGGATCGACAAAAGCTTCCATTTGAGCTCGATTAACAGTACTGTATTTATCTGGCTCGTCAGGACTTGAGACATCTAGGACTGACACCAATGGTCTAACTAACTCTTGATACGATTTCAAGTCATGGGTATTGCGCAGATAATCTAGTAGTGCTTTGGTATCTCTACCACCATTGTGCGGTGCAAATTTAGTTAAGTTCATACCATCTAGTTTTGGTGAAAATAACGCATCGAGTATTTCATGGGAAAATGCTGAATAACTATGTGGTTCTAAACAGATAATAGGATAATTCGGATTTGTCATATACGCAGCAGCACGACATGCTCCAGCTACAGCAATACTCAAATCATGATTCTTTTTTAACCCTAGTTTTGTTTCGACCGTAGGCTGAGAAATATCTTTGTATAGAGGAGTCCCACGATAAGTGTGTGTATTGTAGACCTGATTAGTTCTACCTTCTTTTGCTGGGGCGCGATTGCCATTGCTGATAATTAAATTTGTCAATACTGCCGAACCACAGACAAAATTTTGATTATTTTGCCAAATACTTCCAGATACCTCCAAAACCCCAATATCTGCTTGATTCCAAATTGTGTAAGGATTGCTAGAGCATAGGGATTCATCAGCAATTACGTCATCAGATAATAGTCCATCAACACAAGAAGGTGGTAAGGTTCCGGCATGTGGCACATCAAGTATCATTTGTTTTTGAGTGCCTAAAGTACTAGGTCGAATAAAGCTTATGCTAGAGTCACTACGCCCCGTAATAAAAAGTGTATCGACCAATGATACAACGTATACGGGCGTATCTTTATACTCAAAATATGGTCGTGCCACCAACACCATGGCATTGTACATTTCTTGTGACGTATTAGGATATTGTTTTTTTAACCAACTAGAGAATATGACTTGATCTGAAAACTCTTCGAGTATATTTCGATTGCTTAAATCCTTTCGAGTAAAACGCTGTATAAAATCAATTGCTGTTGTGTGCATAACTTTGCATTTATTTTTCTAACATAAACCAAATAAACATTACCACATCTGATATTTTCAGAGTTCAAATAAAAATTAAACCTAGCTAGGGTGAGCGAAAAAAAGGGTGGGGAGCTGAGGGAGCTGAGGAAGCTGAGGGAGCTGAGGGAGCTGAGGGAGCTGAGGAAGCTGAGGAAGAAGAGAGAACTTATGATGTCTGGACACTTGGCTAGGAAATCCCACCCAAAATTTCGTTCACCCACCTAGCTAAGACAGAAATTTGGCTCAATTGATGGCGAGATTGACTGAAACTTAGAGATCATCATATATTCTGAAACAAACTATCGATTGCTCGTGTTTTCTGACACCAAACCTTCTCCGAAAGCAAGCTGTAACAGGCAGCGCTAGCTGAAAATGCTTATTCGCCAGCAACGCCTGTTACTCCCCGGAACGTTTTAGAATTCAAAGATGGTACGAAGGGTTCCCACCCAAATGGTGTCGTTATTATTGTTGTGTTCTGGATTAAGAATCACAAGCAAACCTGGGTTAAGGGCAATATTATCGGTAAGTTGGTAGCGATATTGAGCCTCCAGATGCCAAGACGTGTCACCATCCTCAAGACCGATATCATTATCAGTCACCTTCGGGGGTTGTCCCACGATGAACCCAAGCAAACTGCCCTCTGAGCCAAAGTCGGGTAATGCTAGGGTAACAGCCCAGTTAAAAATAGTGGCATCATCGCCCCTACTAACCGGGGTGCCATCGTTAAACCCATCAACTTCACTCTGAGCTATTGTCAGCCCTGCCCAACCTGAAAGCGTGAAGGCTGGACTGATGCGAAAGCGTGTAGAGACCCCAAAGTGATCGGCTGAAGTGGCTGTATCTTCTCCAAACGGCACATTTGCCAGTTCGCTACCCGTTTCCCCAGAGACAACCACCTGTCCTCCAGGATAGTAGGCTCGCACGTAAGTCAAACCTAAACCCACGCGATCGCTAAGATCGAAACTAAGCTGTCCAATAGCTGCGTAGCTACCATTAAACAGCCCATTTTTATCACTGGGGTCACTGGCATTCGGTGCCAGGTAGCCTACAGAACTGCTCAATTTGTTCCAAAACATTAGCCGTCTCGGATGCCACTAAGTTCTGTATCGGCGTCACTGTTACTGAAGGAGGTTGGGACGCAGCGGGGGATGGTTTTGTAGAGAGCTGACTTATCTCATCTTCTGCGTTTTCTGCATCATTATCCTGTATAGCGGCTACTGAAATTTCTGCCACTGGTCGTTGCACCAGTCCGGTTATTGTTAATGTTTCGCTACCCAGTGCGCTTTCCCAGGCAGTTAAAGTACCCCCAAACAGCACTGGACTCACGAGTAAAGCCTTCCGCCACGTTTTTGACATTACAATTCCTCACACCTTAGTTCGAGATTCCAGCGTCTACTGACTCGTTTCCCCACTCCTTTTTTCGCTCACCCCTTACCCACCCCTTCCCCTTGCGACTCCTTGCTGAAAATAAGTCGCAAGAGCATTGTTCCAGGCTCGATAAGGTTCCATAGGCGGCTCATTGTTTGATGTTGACAGCAAGGGTTTGCACCCCTAAACGCTTGAAGTCTGCCGTGTTGTTTGTCACAACTGTCAATCCATTGACCAAAGCTGTCGCTGCGATAATGGCATCGGGTGTTTTAGCTTTAAATTGCTGTCTTAGCAGAATAGCCTGTTCCGCGATCGCTTCTGTCAAGTTAAATACCGTGGCATGGCTGATGAATTCCCTGGCTTTGGTATTGGATTCAGGGTCAGTCGCAAACTGTCCCCACCCTAAAAACTCGATTTTGGTCATGATAGAAATCTTAAAGCTATCGGCCAGGATGGTGTGGATAGACTCGTCATCTGTCAACCCGTTGAAGTAATAGATGATGATGTTGGTGTCAATTAAGTAAGCCATTAGAGCCAACCTTCGCGAGTGCTTGCCAAGTAATCATCAATGACTTGTTTGGGTTGGTGGGAAATGCCGAAAAAAGGGTGCGGATCGAAGGGCGGCGGCTGTTGTGCCTCCGGTACTTCAATCGGTTCCTCTTGTACCAGTTGTGTTAACACCAACTGCACGAGCCTGAGTTTATCCGCAGGA
>JAAHHL010000939.1 GCA_010672185.1 Caldora sp. SIO3E6
TGGAGGCAGGAGGCAGAAGGCAGGAGGCAGTTCCGAGGAAAAAAATTTTTCACCACCATGCATGAAAATCTCTCTCCGCGTCTGGTGCGTCTGGTGCGTCCCCGCATCTCTTTCAAGCAATCGTAGGGTGTGTTAGCGCAGCGTAACGCACCACATCACTGGTACAATCATGTTCAAAAATCGCCTTATATCAAGTTCGTTGGACTTTGGACAAAAAAATAAAGTTTGCGTAAATAATACGCAAACTATTATTGAACTTAATTTTGCCTAGTTACTCTCAGGTCTGAGGGGAAGGTTTTACTCTTCCTTTAATCCCTTAGTTTCCGAAGACGGGTCAGGCTCAGTTTCTCCTCCAAAACAAACATCTAAGTAACTTTCCTGAAGAGAATTGAGTACCCTTTCTAATTCGTCAATAAGTCCTCTTCTCGTTACTTTATCAACTGCATCAAGATGAGCTTCACTTCCAGCTTTTCCTAAATATAAATATTTGCTTTTTTTGTTCTTATCAGTGGCAGTTGGAAAAAGTGGTTCAACTGATTGCAATTTATAATATCAGTAGATTTTATCATTTTTCTTGGTTTGATAACGAATCACATGACAGTGAGGTGGAGCTACTTCTCCTTCCGAATATATTTTCTGTATTTTTCGCTTCAATTTCCGAATATATGCTTTGATTTGCTTCGCTCTGAGTGAGGCTTCTTGGTTAGTTTTCTGGGAATTATTTGGGGGCATTAACTGAGCGATTGAGCGACAACTATTCTACAATAAAGGTTTGCGTAAATAATACGCAAACCTTGTTTTAATTTTTTCCTAATGAATAAACCAACATTAAGTCAATCTGTACCGGATTTTTGGACTTGGAGAAGCGAACTCTATCAAGCTCTTGGTTCCCGGCGTTCTGTGGTCATGGAATTGCTAGATTCTCTCTCGTCAAATTGCCAAGCCTCTTCAGTAGCTGAACTATCTCTGAATCCTTTATTCCGCCGAGATTATAACAGTTTATATAAGGCAATTCAAGATTTTTTACCTTCCCCCAACCATCCCGATTATGAAAAAGCTGCTGATGGCTTATTCGACCTTGTTTCCGCTACTGTACCTCCACCGGCTTCCCGACAATTTTATTTATTTGGAGTAGACGTAACTCCTTACCCACGACCATATTCAGCTACTTTATCAGACAAAACCTACATCTATCAACCAAATCCTATCAAAGGGAATAAGCCTATCAATATTGGTCATGCCTACTCCGTAGTTGCTGCCTTACCCGAACGAAAAGAAACTGGGAATGCACCTTGGACAATTCCTTTGTCAGGACAACGTGTGCCTTCCGGGGAAAAAGATATTGTTGTAGCCCAGAAGCAACTGAAAACAATGCTCAATCATTCTTCAGCTCCCTGGAAAGGTAAGTTATCAGTTTTGGTTGTGGATAGTCTCTACAGCCAACGAGGTTTTCTTGGCGAACAAGTCAAAGAGGAAAATTTAGTAACCATCAGTCGTATCCGAAGTAATCGGGTTTTTTATCACCAATTTATTCCCTCAGAAGAAACGGCTAAATCTGTAGGTCATCCCCGTTGGTATGGAGATAAGTTTGATTTAAAAGATGAGACAACGTGGGCTGAACCTGATGAAGTAATTCACTCAAATTTTACCACTCTCAAGGGGCGGGAACTTAATCTCAAGCTCTCCTGCTGGAACCAATTGTTAATGAGGGGAACTCAAAATTATAAGATGCACAAGCATCCGTTTCGATTACTCCAAGTTGTGGTCAGTGATAACCAAGGCCAAACTATCTGGAAACCGATGTGGCTGATTGTCATTGGTTCTCGCCGTCATGAGCTAAGCCTGAACGAATGTCATCAAGCTTATGGACAACGTTATGACTTGGAACATCTTTTTCGTTTTGGCAAACAAAAATTGTTGATGACTGCTTATTCTACTCCTGAAGTCCATCACGAAGAGAATTGGTTCCAACTGACCTTATTATCTTATATAAATTTGTGGAAAGCGAGAAAATTGGCTACTGTTTTACCCCGTCCGTGGGAATATTATTTGAGTCAGAATAAAGCTGTGAAAATCACACCCAGCTTGGTTCAGAGGGACTTTTACCGAATTATTTCGCAGTTGGGGACTCCGGCTAAATCCCCCAAACGTCGAGGTTATTCTCCCGGACGAATTAAGGGTGATAAAAAAGTACCTCGAACTCGCCATCAAGTTATCAAGAAACAGCAAAAATGTAAAAACACTCATGAAAAAGTACCATGAACAGTGCTCCTCCAGTCTCTGAGTGAGCCGTTTCTCAGCGAAGGATTATTGCTGAGATGGAGAAGCTATCCTCTCCACAATGGTTTGCGTAAGTATTACGCAAACCTTTCTTTTTTTGTCCAAAGTCCAATCAGTATAATAACCTCTGCCAATGGATGCGATCGCCTGAGTGAGAAGAGTGGATTGAACGAGCCGAACCTCTCATTGAAAAGCCGGAAAATGTTCAAGTTTTAACAGGATTAGAAGCTTTGGTTTCTCTGCCTAATACTGCTTCTCCTCCCCCGCCGAAGTACAAAACTGCTACCGTTACTTGGATTGGTGTTTATATCTGTTCATCGCTCTTGGGATATTTTTTAGTTCCCTATTTAGGGGGTTTACCTTATTTGCTACGGCAAGCAATAACTACAGGATTAGTTGTAAGTTTACTTGCTTATGTAGTTATGCCTAGACTAACTCGTCTGTTTCGTAAGTGGTTGTATGGCTAAATGCCGTCACACAAGCGCCTATCTTCTTCTGTAACCTTGGGATTATACTTCAAATAATTACGGACGCGATCGCAACTACGTTCCACCAAATAGTCAAGGTCTAGATTCCAGAGCTGAATACCACTGCTACTACTAGAAGCTAATAGCTTTCCATCTGGACTGAAACTTATACTAGCCAAATCTATAGGAGTCTTGAGGGTGAGGATTTCTTCTCCTGTTTCCATGTCCCACAGCTTAATGACAGGATCTAAATTGCCCCCAGAAGCTAGCAGCTTTCCATCTGGCCTAAAGCTTACTATACCAACATCGCTACTATGCTTTCCGAGAGTGCGGATTTCTTCTCCTGTCTCTACATCCCACAGACTAATATCAAGACTATCATTATCAAAAACTAATGTCTTCCCATCTGGGCTCAAGATTCCACATTTAAAAGTTTCAGTATTAAAGATTTCTTGTCCTGCCTCTACAGACAACAGTCTAATTGCAGAACCATCACAATAAGACAATATTTTCCCATCTAGGCTAAAACTTAGGCTACTGGCATTAAAATCACTAAGGGTGCTAATTTCAGCTTAATACAGTCAAAAAAAGTCCCCCTTTCTAAGGGGGATTTAGGGGGATCAACAATGTACCGCATAACAGAGCAAAGCGCTGTAGGGGGATTAGGGGAATGCGATCGCTTATCCCCCCTAACAATGGGAACTAGCGGCGGGGCAGTTTTGGGAGGCGGAAA
>JAAHHL010000094.1 GCA_010672185.1 Caldora sp. SIO3E6
TTCATCGGGACTGCCTTCTGCCTCCTGCCTTCTGCCTCCTGCCTTCTGCCTCCTGCCTCCTGCCTTCTGCCTCCTGCCTTCTGCCTCCTGCCTCCTGCCTCCTGCCTCCTGCCTCGTGATTTATCGAGAGTCCCTTAAAGCTTTACAATAGTTATTTGTAGGTCAAAGCAGTGTAAGGGCGCGGCTTCTTTTATTTAACCTCTGGTTGGTAATAAGTTTTGGTCGCGGGAAATTGGATGAATAAAATTGTTGAAGTTCTACCAGATAAGCAAGCTCTGATAGCGCGATCGCTTGAAGTGGTTGTTGCCAAAATCCAAGGGGCAATCCAAGAGCGCAGCCGGTGTACTATTGCCCTAGCTGGTGGCGGCACCCCCAAACCTCTGTATGAAGCTATAGCTTCTCAACAACTTCCTTGGGAGCAGATTCACGTCTTTTGGGGTGACGAACGCTACGTAAGTCCTGAACACCCTGACAGCAATCAAGGTATGGCTCGCAAGGCTTGGTTAGACCAAGTGGCTCTCCCTGCTGCCAATATTCATCCGATGCCCACCGATGGGACGACCCCAGCAGCGGATGCCCAAAAGCATGGAGCCCAACTACAGGAGTTTTTTGGCACTAAAGTGGGAGAGTTTCCCTCCTTTGATATAATATTATTGGGTATTGGTGATGATGCCCATACTGCGTCCCTCTTTCCTCATACAGAGGCTCTGCAAGTAGAAGACCAGTTAGTTACTGTGGGCAACAAAGATGGTCAACCTCGCATCACCTTTACTGCTCCTTTAATTAACCATGCTCACTGTGTTCTTTTTCTGGTAGCCGGTGTCAACAAACAACCAGCTCTAGCTCAGATATTTGCCCCTGAGGCTGATTCTCTGACTTACCCAGCTCGGTTAATCCAACCTCAAGGGGAACTTTGGTGGCTTCTGGATGAATCAGCTGGTCAACAACTAAAAAGTTAATATAGTTCATTATTAATAAAATATTAAAATCTGACCAGCAACTGTGCTTTCATAGGGAGTATAACTACTGGCAGCAAGGAGGTTTTATGATTGTTTGTCCTAATTGCAATCACCAAAATCCGGACGGGGCAACTCAATGTGAAGCTTGCTATACCCCTTTACCCGAAACCACTACTTGTCCCAACTGTGGTGCAAATGTTCAAGCAGATGCAGCTTTCTGCGGTCAGTGTGGCTTTAATTTAAAGGCAAATGCTTCAGTGGCACAAGGTCAGACATCCTCTGCTAACTCTCTACCTGATGTTCCAGACTTAGTAACACCTGAACCGCTTATTGAACCTGAACTTATGCCTATGACTTCTCAAACCCCTGACTCAGAAGAAAATTCTCCTAGTACAGGTGCTGCTAACCCTGAATCTGGACTTCCTCCTACGATCGTTGGTACAGCGCCTCCATCGGTCGCCGAAAGTGCAGCGAGTAATCCTGACTTAGCCACTACATCGACCGCTCCTCCTACTATTGCTAGTACACCAGCCACACCACCGGCAGTAACCAGTAGTCCAGCACCTTCCCCAGCAGCTCCCGGTGGCGCTGCTGCCACTCAGTTGCAAATTCAATCAGCAAAACTACTGCATCTCCAAACCGATACTACCATTGAATTACCACAAAATATTTCAGTGATTCATATCGGTAAACCCAATGACAAAATTCCCCCAGATATTGATGTTTCTGGCTTTCCTGACTCAGACATTGTCTCCCGCATTCATGCTGATATCCGAGTTGAAGGAGATGCATTTTACATTGAAGATATCGGTAGTTCCAATGGCACTTATGTCAACCATGCTCCTCTAACTCCAGGCAATCGGCACAGATTACGAGCAGGCGATCGCATTAGCTTGGGTAAAGGCGATCAGGTGACATTTTTGTTCCAAAGCTCCTGAGAAAAAAAGTATTTAATACCATAGGTCCAATTTTTTTGCAATATGTAACACCGGTGATTACTCTGATTCTGCTGAATCCTATTCAGTCCTTGCCTTCTCAAAGGTGGACTTTTGCACCCAAATCAGTGATTCGGATTGGGCGGTCAACAGATAATGATGTTGTGCTCTATAGTGCTGTGGTTTCTCGCCATCATGTAGAACTCAGGCTCAATGATGCTTCGAGGTGGGAAATTATCAGTTTAGGAGCTAATGGCACCTATATTGATGGAAGGCTGATTACCAAAATGCCAGTTCAAGATGGGATGGTCATTCGTCTAGCTAGTTCTGGACCGAAAATTCAAATTCATGTTGGTGGAGATATTACTAAAACACAAAAAAACGTTGGTAGGAAGTCTTACTACCAGCAGGGAAATGATACGCTTATTAGTAACCTCCAAGACTCGGCTTATGAAGACGACGACTAACTTTACCTTAACTTTTGAAAAAGCATTGGAGAGAAGTACACTGAAAGTGGGGATACGGAGGCACGGAGACATTGGGACGCACTAAATTAGGACACTCGTAGTTTATTGGCGTCTTAGCTTAACGGGATTAAAATTGGCAGATTTGGTATAACTGGATTGGTGCTATGGAAATCCTGTAACTTCAAAATCCTGGATAGGATCAGCTAAACACCCATGAATTCTCAAGATAATCAAGATCAAGACTTGCAGCGTCGGGAACAAGAGTTAAAGGCGCGAGAGGAAGCACTACGACTCCGGGAACTGGAGTCGGAAATTAACCAACCTCCCCCTCCCCTGTACCAAACCCAAAAGCAGCCACCTCCTCAGGCTTCCAAGAAACGATGGGTGGGTAAACTGCTCAAAGCTGGGCAGTTTTTAGGCATAGTTGTAGCAGTTATCATCGCGGTTAATGTGGCAGCACAGCTTGCTTATGTAGTTATGATTGGAGCAATTGCTTGGATTGTCTACCAAATTGTTGTTGATAAAAAAAGTTAGGGAATAGGGAATGGGGAATTGGGAATTGGGAATTGGGAATGGGGAATTGGGAATTGGGAATTGGGAATTGGGAATTGAGAATTGAGAATTGAGAATTGAGAATGAGTAATGAGTAATAACAAACAACAAACAACAAACAACAAACAACAAATAACAAATAACAAATGACAAATAACAACTTCCTTAAGGATTTAGAGCGAGTTGCTCAAGTGCGCTCTCAGGTGGCTAGTTGTCTGGCGAAGATGGCTGACACAGTCACAGAAGCAGAATCAGCAGGGAAGAATAGTTCTGGAGAACTTGGTTTAGCTGCAGAAATAGAAGATTTGAGCTTAGCTAGTCAAAACTTACGTCAGGGAGTATTCCGACTGCTGGTTTTAGGTGATATGAAGCGAGGCAAGAGTACTTTCCTCAATGCTTTAATTGGTGAGAATTTATTGCCTAGTGATGTTAATCCCTGCACTGCCTTGCTCACAGTTTTACGCTATGGACCCCAAAAGCAAGTCACTGTTTACTTTAAGGAGGGGAAGAGTCCCCAAAAACTGGATTTTTTGAGCTTTAAGCAAAACTATACCATTGACCCCACAGAAGCAAAGCAACTAGAACAAGAGCAACAACAGGCATTTCCTGATGTTGACTATGCAGTAGTGGAATATCCCTTACCTTTACTAGAAAAAGGAATTGAAATTGTCGATAGTCCTGGATTAAACGATACGGAAGCCCGAAATGAACTTTCTCTGAGCTATATTAATAACTCTCATGCCATCCTCTTTGTTCTGAGAGCAGATCAGCCTTGTACCCTGGCAGAACGTCGCTACCTGGAAAATTATATCAAAGGTCGTGGGTTAAGTGTGTTCTTTTTGCTCAACGCTTGGGATGAAATTCGGAAGGGACTAATTGATCCTGATAATACAGAAGAACTAGCAGTAGCAGAAGAGAAATTGCGTAGAGTCTTCCAATCCAACTTAGCTCAATACTGTTGGTTGAATGGACAGGATATTTACGAAGAACGAGCTTTTGAAGTTTCCTCCCTCAATGCTCTGCGTTTAAGGGTAAAACACCCGGAAGCTTCCTTAGCAGGGACTGGTTTTCCCGAATTTATGGGAGCCTTAAATACCTTTTTAACCCAAGAACGAGCTGTTGCCCAAATGCGACAAGCAAGGACGATTGCAAGGCTAACTTACAATCGTGTTCATGAAGCAGTTGAGCGGCGTATCCCCCTACTAGAAGAAGATATCCATGAGTTGCAACAAAGGATTAATTCCGTTGAACCAGAATTTGCCCAACTCAATGAGATCTGTAATCAATTTACCCAAGAGATTATCACCACTCGCGATCGCCAAGCTAAAGCCATTGCCGATTCTTTCCGAGAGTATATCTTAAATTTAGGAGATACTTTTGAGTCAGATTTTCCCCGCTATCAGCCTGATATGGGATTTTGGGATTCTCTGCAAAAGGGGAAGCGGGAAGAGTTTAATGCTGCCTTCCAGAAAGCTTTTGAGCAATATATCAATGATAAAGTTTCCGCTTGGGAACTAACAGCTGAGGGAAAAATTACGGAAGCCTTTTCCCAGTTAGCCAAGAGTGCCGCTAATTATGGTGCAACCTATAGTCAAGTAGCAGCTTCCATGACAGAGAAGTTGATTGGACAAAAACTACATCCCAGGGCAAATATAGATCAAGAAGAAAACTCACCAACTTGGGCTAGTTGGGCAATGGGCTTTTTCTCCTTAGCCTCTGGTAATGTAGCTGGTGTTGTGCTAGCTGGTGCAGGCTTTGATTGGAAAAATATCCTAGTTAATTGGTTTGCTGTATTTGGTATCAGTAGTTTTTTATTAATTTTTACTGGTGCATTTTTCGGACCAGTGGGTTTAGCATTGATGGGGTTAGGTATTGGAGCCCTGCAAGTAGATCAAGCTCGTAAAGAATTGGTGAAAGCTACTAAAAAGGAGTTTGTCAAATACTTGCCTCAGTTAGCCAATGAGCAATGGGAGACAATTTATCAAGGAGTTAAGGATTGTTTTCAGGCTTACGAACAGGAAGTGAACAAGCGGATAAATGATGATATTCAGTCCCGCAAAGCAGAGTTAGATAATTTGCTCCAGCAGAAAGAATCCCAGGGAATTAATCAAGAAGTAGAATTAAAGCGCTTGAGGGGTTTAGATACTGAGGTTGCTGAAGAATTACGTACTATTGAATCCGTGTATGGGGATTTATTATTGACCTAAGGGACTTCTTCACCAACCCCTTCAGAAGGGTGAGCGAAAAAAAGGGTGGGGAGTGGGGGAGCGGAGGAGCGGAGGAGCGGAGGAGCGGAGGAGTTGGGGAGCGGAGGAGCTAGGGAGCTGGGGAGTTGGGGAAGAAGAGAGAACTGATAATTTTTGGATACAACGCTCAAGAAATCCCACCCAAAATTTCGTTCACCCCCTTCAGAACCCCGACTTCTTCAAGAAGTCGGGGTTCTATGATGCGCTTACCTGAAGTGACAGAAATTAATAACAGCCAAGCACAGTATATTTTAGGTGAAACTGTTCGCGATCGCATACAGCGCTTTGCGCTCTAACGAAGTACAGTAGATAGAGAAAAGTCCCCCTTTCTAAGGGGGATTTAGGGGGATATAAATGTACCTCATAGCAGAGCAAACTGCTGTAATTGCTCCATAGCAGTTTTCGCATCCATGAGGTACATATCCTATTCCCTATTCCCCATTTCCAAAAACCAAGAACTTTATACCTCATTTAAATGAGAAACGCTATAAGTAGAATTTAACTCTGGGTGGAATAACTCTACTGGTCTCCTTCAGTTTTGGGAAGATTGATCTGATTGTTGTTGAAGTTGTTGGACTTGTTCAAGGGATAAGCCTGTCCCCTCAGCTACTAGCTCAATGGATGAACCGAGTTCTAAAAGCTTGAGTGCGATTTCTAGCTGTTTCTCTTGACCACCTTCTTGGCGACCTTCTTGGCGACCTTCTTGGCGACCTTCAGCCTTGACTTCCTGATAAAATCTCGTCTGTTTCCATTCTGTAAGTCCAAACATTGCTTCCAATTCCCTCCAAGGACGTTAATTGAGCTAAACCCTCCCCACCAGTATCACCGGGGTGGGTTTACCAGATTGATTTGTCAATGTGCTTGCCGGATTGGTGAACCCGCCCCTACAATGTGTACAATTTAATTCACATTTGCTTATGAAAAGCTGGCTCAAGTTTAGTCTTTCTCTATTTTGCTCTAGTACTGCTTTCCTTAATTCTAGCTTGGCACAAGCTAAAGAGTTTGAGCGCTCACTTGAATTGCTAGGAATCGATACGAGTCAATTGCAGTATGTTCAAGATGAAACTGTTCGCGATCGCAATTTAGAACGAGTAATTGTTCGAGAATTTGGGCGAGACATTATCGACGAAATCGACGAATTTGAGACGAGATATTTCTATCACAAAATCGACTTAAACGGTGATGGTTATGATGAGGCTATTGTTTTGATTAGAAATTCTATGATGTGTGGTGGTTCATCAGGATGTCCAAATCTAATTTTTAAGGGAACTAGTCGTGGATACGGGTCAACATTATTGTCTTACTTGTCTTTTGGTACATGGGTTGTTGGAACTGATACTAATAATGGTTGGAAAAATCTTTATAAGATTGGCAAATGTCTAAATGAACCAAGTAAAACTTGTTATAGTGTAATTCAGTTCGATGGAAGAGAATATGGCGTGGATCGAGTAGTTTCAAGAATAACTCTAAGAGGGCAAGTTCTTTTAGCGTCCCCCGAATATCATACCCTACAGACCAGGGATTTTCAATATTCCCGTTGTAGCCAAGGTGATAGGTATTGTATCAAAATGGGCGATTATGGGCCAGCAGTTGGCTACATTATTGAGCTATTAATCGGAAAAGGTTACTACCAAGGAAAAAATGATGATATCTTTGGCTCTGCAACCGAAGCTGCGATTAAAAAATTTCAACGTGATTTGGGACTGACCCCCGATGGCATTGCTGGACCCAGCACAATTGAGGAGCTTTGTGTCCTTGATGAGATTTCCTCACCTGACATATCACAACAACGACGGGTGCAGTTAGGTAGGGCTGCTAGCAATTGCATAATAGGTTTACTGTACTATCCAGAAACATACGTGGATTAATTGAACCTTTGAACTAGTGAGTAAAATTTCTCAAGAAGTCCGGGTGCTAGCACATTTGTGTGTTAGTAAATTATTATCCTGTAGGGGCGAAGCATTTGGGCGACAATTTATGCACATAAACCCCGAATATACCAATCCAAATGCTTCGCCCAACCCCTTGCGGCTAAATGTGTTTCTTAACAATGCTCTGGCGTATCTACGGAAGGGGGAAGCATTGGCGCTGGTAGATTGCTTCTTAAATAAATAATGCAGACATTTGTATCAAGAAGATATTTCATTCAGCGATTCATGTAATGGTTGTTCATTTTAAGGATGTCTAATAAATGAGTCATCCTGGATACATCCGTAAAACTGTGAAATATCTACTGCTTCCATATCTTGATATAGCGTCGTCTGATAAACAATGACAGCCTCGATATCTGTATCTTGTATCTCAGGTAAGTGAACTGTCAAAAGACCATCACTACCAATATAAGATTCGAGTTTGATACTATGCATGATTACTAACTTTTTAGTTCACATTAGACGTAATTTACCAAGAAACATACTGGATGCGATCGCATTTGCCGCTTCCTACCTTCTGATATTAGCAGTGTACTCTTATAATGGAGCCAGAGCAAGATACCAGAAAGAAGGCTGAAGCGAAACCGGGTGTTTGAAATGCGGATTTGGTATGACTTGGGTTTTGTTGGGTTTCGCTAGCGCTACACCCAACCTACACTAGATTGTAAATTACCAAACAACAAATAACAAATGACAAACAACAAACAACAAATAACAACTACTATTTTCCTCAAAGATTTAGAGCGAGTTACCAGAGTGCGCTCAGAAGTAGCCGACTGTCTGAGCCAGATTACTGCTACCCTAGAGCATGCTGAATCATCCGGTGCAGATAACTCTGGTAAGTTAGGCTTAGACCGAGATATCGAAGACCTTACCAAAGCTAGTAACAATTTAAAACAAGGAGTCTTTCGGTTACTGGTTTTAGGGGATATGAAACGAGGCAAAAGCACCTTTCTCAATGCCTTGATTGGCGAGAACTTGTTGCCTAGTGATGTCAATCCTTGTACTGCCTTACTCACCCTGTTACGTTATGGGGTGAACAAGCAAGTTACGGTTTACTTTAATGATGGCACTACTCCAGAACAAATTGACTTTAAGAGTTTTAAGCGTCGCTATACTATAGATCCGGCAGAAGCCAAGAGACTAGAGCAAGAACAGAAGCAAGCCTTTCCTCACGTTGACTATGCTATTGTGGAGTATCCTTCAGATTTATTGGCAAAGGGTATTGAAATTGTCGATAGTCCAGGACTTAATGATACAGAAGCAAGAAACGAACTATCTCTGGGTTATATCAATAATTGTCATGCGATTCTCTTTGTTCTTAGAGCATCTCAGCCTTGTACCTTAGGAGAACGCCGCTATCTGGAAAATTATATCAAAGGTCGAGGTTTAACAGTTTTCTTTCTGATTAATGCTTGGGATCAAATTAAGGAAAGTTTAATTGATCCTGATGATACGGAAGAGTTAACAGAAGCAGAGGATAGACTGCGCCGAGTTTTCCAAGCCAACCTAGCAGAATATTGTCAGCAAGATGGCTATGACCTGTATGATGAGAGAGTATTTGAAGTTTCTTCCATTCATGCTCTCCGGCGGCGCATCAAAAATTCTGCAGCGGCTCTCGAAGGTACTGGCTTTCCGGAATTTATGGGAGCATTAAATACATTTTTAACCAAAGAAAGGGCAATTGCAGAATTACGACAAGCTAGAACTCTGGCACGGCAAGCGGATAGCCATGTGCATGAAGCAATCGAACGGCGTATTCCCTTACTCAATCAAGATGTGGAAGAGTTGAAACGTCGGATTAGCTCAGTGGAACCGGAATTCGATAAACTTACCGATATCCGTAATCAATTACAGCAAGAGATTAAGAAGGTTGGAGAGAGAAAGGCCAAAGCGATCGCGGACTCTTTTCGTACCTATACTTTAAACTTGGGGAATACCTTTGAATCGGACTTTCTCCGCTATCAACCGGAAATCCGATTTATGGATATCATGAATCAAAACAAGCGACAGGCTTTTGAAGCAGCACTGACCCAAGCATTCGAGAATTACATTAACGATAAAATTGCGGCTTGGAGTATCCTAGCAGAGCATGAGATGAATGGCGCTTTCACTGAGTTATCCCAAATTGCAGCTAATTACGGTGCAGACTACGCCAAAGTAACAGGTAGAATTACAGAAAAGCTCACAGGACACAAGGTACAAGCAGGTAATCTCTCATCTTCTGAGCAAGATAGTTCCCCTGGTTGGGCAAAATGGGCAATGGGATTAGTTTCCCTAGCTTCTGGTAATCTAGCTGGTGTAGCCTTGGCAGGAGCAGGCTTTGACTGGAAAGATATCCTACTCAATATGATTGCAGTCATCGGTGTTGGGGGAATTATTGCCGCGATCGCTGGTGGTATTATGGGACCAGTGATACTAGCATTGCTCAGTTTAGGAGTAGGAGCTTTACAGGTGGATAAAGCTCGTCAAGAGTTGGTAAAAGCTGCGAGGAAAGAGTTGGTGAAATATCTCCCTCAGGTAGCGCAGGAGCAATGGCAACCAATTTATGATGCGATTCAAGAATGTTTTGCTAACTATGAGCAAGAAGTGATTAAGCGGGTAAATGATGATATAGAGTCTCGCAAAGCGGAGTTAGACAACCTACTCCAGCAAAAAGAATCCCGGGAAATTAATCGTGGAGCCGAATTAGCTCGTCTGCGACAATTAGAGACAGATGTTTCTTCTGCTTCTGGAAATATTGAAAAGGTTTACCAAGATTTTTTGGTAGCTGTTGCTTGAGGGGGTTTGGGTGATGGGGTGATGGGGAGATTGGGAGATGGGGTGATTGGGTGATTGGGAGACAAACAAGAACTGATAATTTTTTGGGATTTAGCTAGTAGTCTAACCAAAATTTCCCTCACCCCCCCACACCCCACACCCTACACCCCACACCCTTATTCAGCCTGGGGTAGCGAGAAGAGGTCTACGGGTATATTACTTACTAGTCATTGTCCAGACACCGTCCCAATCATCTGGTGGGGGATTATTGAGCCAATGCTGACAACGCTGCATATGTAAATCTGCTGCTTTGTTGCTTTGATCAATTGCCACAACTTGGGCAAACTTACCAATAGCCAAGGGAAACTTTCTGTTGAGGTAAAGTTCGCGTCCCTCGTGGTAAAGCTCAATCATCTGCTGTTTCTCATCCGAAATGGGTTCATCCTTAAATCCCACCAACTCATAGATGTTCACCGGTTCATTTTTGCCTTTAACCCGAATACAGTCGAGTTCACGTACCCGTATCTTATCTGCACAGGGTTGGTAGGTATTTTGGCTAATGATGATATCAGTGCCGTATTGCTTACTAGTACCTTCTAAGCGAGAACCTAAGTTGACACCATCTCCGATCGCCGTAAACTCCATCCGCTTACTGGAGCCAATATTACCACTGATGACACTGTCGGAGTGAATGCCAATACCAATGCGAATGATTTCCTTATTCTGGGCACTACGATTGTCATTGAATTCTACCAACCGTTGGCGCATTTCCAAAGCCGTTTTCACTGCTCTCCAGGCATGATCTTCTAGAGGCAAAGGGGAACCAAACACCGCCATGATGGCATCGCCGATGTATTTGTCCAGAGTACCTTTGTTCTGAAAAACAGCATCCACCATCGACTCAAAATATTCATTGAGCATACTGACTACTTCTTCAGCTTTGAGTTTTTCAGTTAAAGTAGTGTAGCTGCGAATATCCGAGAACAGAACTGAAACCTCTTTGCGATCGCCTCCCATTTTGGCTTCACCGAGTTTCAGTAACTCTTCCGCCACTTCCTGGGTCATGTAGCGATACATGGTACTCTTGAGTCGCTTCTCATCGCTAATATCTTCCATGACCACTAGAGCACCACGGACTTTGCTCCGATCACTAGCATCCGCCATAGTGTTAATCGACAAATTAACGCTACGGGGTTGAGCTGATCCTGGGCAGGATAAATTTTGATCTGGGTAGTATTGCTGATAGGCTTTGGGGTTTTGTCCTTCTAAAGCATCATTTAACCATTGGGTAAACTTGCTACTGTCTTGTTTGTCCCTATCTTCGATCCGGACAATCTCAATAATCTTTTTACCCTCTAGGGATACTGTTTCATCCAAGCTCAATAATTCCTTGGCACTCTCATTGGCGGCGATAATGTTACCTTCTTTATCGGTAGAAATTACCCCATCCGAGAGACTCCGCAGAATATCCCGCTGCATTTGCTCCTGCTGCTTGACGGTATCGAACAACTTAGCATTTTGCAGAGCCACACCAGCTTGGATATTAAACACCTTCATGAACTCTTGGTCAGTACGATTAAAACTTGCTTGCCAACATTCAGGTGCTCTAGGCCAGTTTTCTGGTTTATATTCAGGAAGGTCTCCTTGTTTCTTTTTGTTAATTAATTGGGTAACGCCAATCAACTCACCATCAGAGTTAAATACCGGCATACACAACAAGCTACAGGTACGATAGCCTGACTTTTGGTCTGTCTCTTTAGAGATTTCAGAGTCTGGGTGAGCGTACAAGTCAAACCCAATAATAACTGTTTCCCCTGTACGGGCGACTTGAGCTGCAAAGGAATTACTTTGCATCGGGAGGCGAATTTCTGTTAATTTGCCATTGATGGGAATTTTTGTCCACAAATCATTCCGGTCTTGATCAATCAGCCACAGGGTAGAGCGGTCAGCATTCATCAGCTTCTTCGCTTCATCCATCACCTTTTTGAGGGTGTCCTCTAAATCTAAGCTGGCTTGGCTTAGGGAATTCACACTCTCCATTAGTGCGGAAGCTGCTTGTTGTCTTTGGGTTGCCTTTTTCAAAGACCGAGAAGATTCCAAAATCAGACGAATTGAAGGGGCAAATTCTTCAAAAACTTGCTCATCTGCCACACTAAAGCCATTTAAGTCAATATTTTCTTCATAAGGAAGGTCTGGACGATCTGGGTGTTTTAATTTGTTAATCAGCTGGATAACGGCAACTAAATTATCTTCCTCATTCAATAGTGGCAAAGCCAGCATCGTGTAGGTGCGGAATCCCGTTTTATTGTATTGTTCCTTGGCTGCACCTGAGCGCGGGTCATCAAAAAAGTCGTAGGGGATATTGACATATTCCTTGCTCTTAGCTACTTGAGCCGCAATACTGCTTCCATTTGCAGGAATGCGAATTTCATGGGAGCCACCACCCTTTTTAGGCACCATCGCCCAAAGTTCATCTTTGTCTTCATCCAACAAAAAAATAGTAGTGGTATAAGCTCCTAGAAGTTCCCCAGTCTTAGCTGTAATCGACCGTAGCATCTCATCAAGGATGGCATCAAACCCCTGACTTTCGAGCATACTGTCGAGCATCGAAAGAGTCTGATTGACTACTCTGAACCGATCCTCTACCTCTTGGGTCACTTGCCTGAAATTATCCTTATTCAGAGGAGCCAAGTAGGCAGAAAAAGTACCGTGAGTTGTTGCTAAGGCAGATGATTGCTGTTGCTCTTGCCTACTCTGGGGTTCAGGCTCTGGAGTAACATCAATGGTTGGGAAAGATGCGGCTGTCATATCTCTAAGTTGGGGGTCAGAAAACGTTTCTGGCACACGAATAATTTTATTCTATAGAGTTAATTCTAAGATTGACTGTGCCTGGTGAGCTCATTCTAGACTATTTTGTTCATTACCGATCTAATTAGGTGTTAGGTGGTAGGTGGTAGGTGCTAGGTAGTCAAGTTAAGGCAAAATCGTCGTTGTCAAAGGAGCTGAGGAGCTGAGGAGCTGAGGAGCTGAGGAGCTGAGGAGCTGAGGAAGAAGAATACAATTTTCCTTAACCCTTGGGTATTTCCATATATAGGGTCTTTTTTAGCCCTCAAACACCATATATGGGAGTTGACAAAATGCACCACCCTTTAACTTGTCACCAATGGGTGCTAGGTGCTAGGTGCTAGGTGCTAGGTGCTAGGTGCTAGGTTTTTTGTCTCCCTTGTCTCCCTTATCTCACATCTCCCCACACTCCCCACACTCCCCACACTCCCCACACCTCCCCATCTCCCCATCTCCCCATCTCTAATTCCGCCGCCAGTCAGCTGCTTTGG
>JAAHHL010000940.1 GCA_010672185.1 Caldora sp. SIO3E6
AGAGATTTGTGCTTCCGGTGGCCTCGGGGAGCATCTGTTTTACAATTTTGCTCCCTGGATGTCCCCAAGGGTGAGTTTTGGATGCTTTTGGGAACCAACGGTAGTGGGAAATCTACTTTACTCAGATAAGGAGGTAGGAGGTAGTGTTTCTTTCATTCGTAGGGGGCGGTGCGCCGCCCGTGGGGCGGCTCTTGAGAAAAAAGGCAGAAGGCAGAAGGTTATCACGGAAGCTGACTTGTTTCTCCCCTTCTTTTTGGACTGAAGTCCTACTACTGCTTATTACTCATTACTCATTACTCATTACTCTCGAGAAACTAGGAGGCAGGAGGCAGGAGGCAGGAGGCAGGAGGCGAGGGAGGAGGAAGGAGGTTCCAAGGAGGTAGGAGATATGTTTCTCCCATTCAATTGGGGGCGCGAAGCGCTCCTCAGGAGCTCTGAAGAAACACTCTGGCATTAGGGGATTTTGACGCGGGGACGCGGAGAGGAAGAATTTGACGTATTTCTTTCCTTCATAAGGGGTGGTGTTCCGCCCATGAGGCGGCTTTTAAGAAACAAGGCTCCAAGGGAAGCTGACTTGTTTCTCATCTTCTTTTTCGACGTGTAATTTTACCCTGTTCCCTATTTCCTGCGTTGTCAGACGCTCATTACTTCAAAACCCGAATCAATCGACTTATTTAGGAAGCCCTAGGTAGGATACACTTTTGGTTATTAGGCATCTCCAGAAACCATGATTTTGGAATGGTAGAATGAGGTTTCTAGGGTAATTATTGGAGATATCTATTATTAAAAACTTGACTGTAGTTTCAATATATACAGATACAGTACTAAGTGTCGATAATTTTTTTAGTGTATTTACAAAGTTTTACATTGAAATTTTTATTTGTATAGTAATAGCGAGTGTCACCTGAATGAAACAGGCACCCACTGCTGACCAGTTGTCACCCACAGCCTTGAAAGAGACGCGCGGACGCGGGGATACGGTGACGCGGAGAGAGGAATTTTCATGCATGGTGGTGAAAAAAATTTTTTCACCGGGACTGCCTTCTTGCACTAGGAGTCATAACCAAAATCGGCTAAGTTCATGCCAATCAATTGGCTTGTCTTTTGATTACTCTTCCGAAACGAATCCCCAATTGTCTCGGCAATGGATTGCTTCAACGGATCTTCGATCTGTTTGTGAATGCTTTGCGGCACGAATCGATCAAGAATTTTTGAGAGTTTTTCAGCAATACGCCAAGCTAAAGATCGAGAACCTTGTACATTGCCGAAATCAGGACGTTTAACAACGGAGTTGAGCTTTCGACGAAACTCCATCGTCAGACCCCTGAAGCCAACATTTTTTGACTCCTGTTGATATTCAGGAGTCCCATCTAAGCCAGCGAAGCTGAGAACTTTTTGGCATAAAAATTGTTGTTTTTCTTTCAATAATTCAAATGGTAATACTAGTACATTATCCACTCCAAACAGCTTTTGGTAATAGGCAATCAATAAATCGTATTCCAAATAAGTCAATTGACACGGAGGAGCAAACCCTGGTCTCCTTTGTGTTGCCCCCATGAAGTCTTCTATGGTTTTCATCCCTCCGCTTTTAATATACTGTCGATAGGATGATAGAACCATCGATTTTTGTTCGCGGAGCAATATGAGAATTCGAGCCTCTGGAAAAACGTTATGAATCCGATCGGCAGCCTCTTTCCCATAATAAGTACCTGCCATCTGATTGCCCACTAAACACTCGTGGGAAATGATGGGAACCATCCCTCGGCTAGCAGCTTCCTGCAAACCTGGTTCAAACACTTTGAATGTTGATTCGGCAGAAAAATGGAAGCTATCTGGAATAACAAATTGCTCGATCGCTTCAGCCGATTCTAAACCCCATGGAGAAAAAAAACCTAATTTTTCATCATTGAAAATCACTTGCTGTAACCAGCTAGAAGCAGCCTTGGGGAAACCGATATGAATTATAAGTTGCGGGTGGCTCATAATACTTTTTTTTCTAATCTTAACAAATATAGTACTAAGCGTCGATAACTCTGAGATTACTCCTTCTCTGATTTGAGAAAGCTGGAAATCTTAATTGCGATCATAACAATTTTCTTGTTACTCCAAGCAAGCTAAGAACTCGGATTAAATAAGAATAATATACTAGCAGTATCACACAAATTTATCCTAGCACCTATGTCAAACTTCACCTCACCTCTTCAGAATTGGAGCTTTTTGAAAGTTGAGGAGATTTCATAACCTTAGCAGGAATGCCAACTGCCGTGGCTCCAGCTGGCACATCACAAAGAACCACCGCATTAGCACCAATATTCACGTCATCTCCAATGCTGACATTGCCAAATATTTTTGCACCAGCGCCAACATTGACACGTGCTCCCAATTTGGGAGCATCAAAGGGACGATCCAGATAGCGATTTCCCAAGGTTACTCCTTGACGAATAATACTATCATCCCCAATAGAGGAATTACCATGAATAACAATGGCACTCTGATGTTCAATAATGACACGCCGACCAAGCTGAGTTGTATAAGGCAATTCAATCCCATAATTATTGCGCATTTTTCGATACAATGCTCGGTAGAGAATGCTTAAGGGAGCCCGAAGTAGCAGAGGTTTAATTTGCATCCTCCAGACTCCAAAACGTTGAACAGCGACAGCTCGAAATCCTGGTCTAGTCCAATCACGATCATGAGCAATCCAGTCCTCTTTAATCTGTGCCCAGAGTCCCAAGGTTGTGTGATCTGATTCACTCACACTGGATGTCATGTCTGATGGTGTGACCATAATCTGTTTGTTTGTGCTTAATTGTATGCCTACATAAAGTTTAGTTTGTTCAGACAATTTTCGGGGGGTTCCATTTGCTTCCCTTAACCAGTAAACTGTTACGGAGAAAATCACTCAGTAATTTGGGTGGAACGTTATCCTGCTTGCCCTGAATCATCCGGCGCAAACGCCATAAGACAAAACTAGAAGCCCAGAAATGGTCGGCTAAAGCACTATACAGCCAGCCATAGTTTTTGAGAAAGTAACGTCGCCTTGAATCAAATACGTACTGCGGACGGCGTTTGGCTGGAAGTTTGGTACTGGTTAGTCCTGATGCTTGTCCAACAAGGTGTACAACTCGACTTTGAGGTACATACCAACAACTCCAATTGGCTCTTTTCGCTTGTAGGCAAAAGTCCATTTCTTCATAGTACATAAAGTACTCTTCATCCATCAAACCTACTTGCTCAAAAACTTGGCGGCGAATCACCATGCTTGCTCCAGCAACCCAATCAGTTCGACAGGTTTCATTAGAAACTGGAGGTGCTACTACCCACTTTGACAATAACTTAGATACCACTCCCAAATTCAAGCCGCTATTCAGCTCACTCCACACTGTATGAAAGCGAAAAGCAGAACGCTGCGGCGTGCTATCCGGCTCTTCCAGGCGACTGCCAGCAATCCCTGCTTCAGGATGTTCACCC
>JAAHHL010000941.1 GCA_010672185.1 Caldora sp. SIO3E6
TGGTGTGTTGGTGTGGGGTGTTTATAGTTGATAGTGCTGTATGTTGACTTTTCATGATAACTCTTAGAAGGCAGGAGGCAGGAGGCAGGAGGCAGGAGGCAGGAGGCAGGAGGCAGGAGGAGAAAAGAGTAGGCAGGAGGCAGGAGGCAGGAGGCAGGAGGCAGGAGGCAGGAGGCAGGAGGCAGGAGGCAGGAGGCAGGAGGCAGGAGGCAGGAGGAGGAAAGAGGAGGAAAGAGGAGGAAAGAGGAGGTAGGAGGTAAAGTCAAGATTTTAATTTTTGAATAGTAGATACTAAAATGCCCTGCATTCTATCTACTTCTTCTAAAACTGGGTCAAATAATTCCGGAGCAGTCAATTGTACCTCTTTAGCTATTATTAACTGTGTGTCTAGTTCTCTGAGAGAGCCCAAGGCTATATGAAGAAACTGAATGTACTCGTTTTTGCTTCTTCTCCCGTAACCCTCGGAAATATTAGATGGGACAGATACAGAAGCTCGTCTAATTTGGTTTGTTAGTCCATATAACTCCGATTTTGGAAATTTTTCAGTTAACTGGTAACAGTTGATAGAAAGTTGAATCCCACGTTTCCAAATAAACTGTTCTCGATAACTCATAGATAGAAGTTTAAAAGCAAAAGTTTAATGTTAAAGCTTATTGTATCCTTTTAACCTTCCCACTTCCCGCTCCCTGCCTCCTCTTCCCTCCTGCCTCTGCCTCCTCTTCCCTCCTGCCCCCTGCCTCCTGCCTCCTGCCTCCTCTTCCCTCCTGCCCCCTGCCTCCTGCCTCCTGCCTCCTCTTCCCTCCTGCCTCCTGCCTCCTAAAACGCTAAGCGATCGCGAAAATATTGCTGGTACAAATTGCAACGGGGAGTTACTTCATTGCCTTGAAGATGTACTAAGCCCATGCTATGTAATTTAAAAGCCACTTCTGACTCCAAACGTACTGAATCAGTAGTTGAAGCAACTTGCCACATAGCAGCGGCAAGTTCGGAATTTTGTTGGAGATTCCACAAATGCCGTCGCAAATGATCACTATAAAATCCAGCTTCTGTGGGAGCTGTTTGTAAGAACTCTTCTAAAGCAATATCTTGCCGCGCTAGGTGATAGAGAGCCAACCGTACTAGATAAGGATGCCCTCCTACCATTGCCATTAGAGGAGCAAAATCTTCTATTTCATCTTTAAGTCCATGCAATCTAGCCAAATTGTACACCTGTTGCTCAGTAAACGGGTGTAACTCTATCGGTAATCCGACATTAAATGGAGATTGGTTAATATCCATCGGTACATAAACTTCCGTTGAATGTACCACTACCAAGCGCAGTTTTTTCCAGATATCTCTACTCTTTGCCTGCTCATGCCAGGCTCGCAGTAGGGCAAAAAAATCAGCAGCAATTTCCGGATATTGGAAGATCGAATCTACTTCATCCAAAGCCAAAACTAAGGGAGTAGCAATATTTTCCAGCAAATATTCTTCAAAGTAAGCAGTACAGTTATCTTTACTGCCAAAAATTTCATCCCAAAAATCATTCAGCTGATTGGGTAGCCGTAACCGACGCCCCACACTAGCACAGAACCACCTTAAAAATTGGTCTAAGTCACGAAAAACTTTGCTATCTGCTAATTGGAAACTTAATGGTACAGTACGATAACCCTGCTCTCCTGCCTGATGCAGAATTCTTGCCATTAGGGTAGTTTTGCCCATTTGTTTAGGAGCCTTAATCCGGATTAAGGAGCCCGGTTGAGTAATGGTTTCATAACAGCGGGATTCAATGGGAGGACGTTCCACATAAAAAGCCGAAGCCACATCTAATTGCTCCTCTGGCAATTCTGGCATGGCTGCTGGTAAGGGGGGATTATCGGGGGTCTCCCAAGCTGAGGGAATATTTGGTGGAGTTTCCCTGACTTCTTCTAAGGTAGTACCCTTATCAAAGATATCGAGTACTTCTTGGATCAGGGTGGGAGTATCCGCTTCTGACTGCCACTCCCGCTGCTGAATTTGGTCGAGATAGCCCCTAAGATTGTAATTGAGGGGTACATTTAGGGGAAAGTTGACCCTGATGGGTAAAATCACTGGCTTACCTTCAGGATGGGCATCCCGTAATTCTTTAGCTCTTCGGACTTCCTCCGTCACCATTTCACTAGTAGCAGAGGGTTCCGACAACAGCAACAGTAAATAATCACACTGCTTTAATTCTGTCTCAATGCGTTGGGGCCAATTTTCTCCCAATTTAATACTTCCCCCCGCGATAAAAACTTCATGGCCCGCAGCATTTAAAGCTTGATAAAATTGCTCAGCTAGGCTAAAGTCGGGTTCTTGGGCGCGGTAGGAGATAAATACTCTTTTTTTGTTAATTGCTACCGGACGGGAAGGAAGAATTTGGTAGACTGGCACAAGTTCAGCAAACCCTCGCAATTGCCTTAATCCCAAGTTGGTTACGGTGGTGGTAAGATTGCTCTTTACCACATCGTAGACCGTTTGGGAAATACAAATACTGCCCGGTGCAGCTAAAGCTTGCAGCCTTGCTGCCATATTTACCCCAGTACCCATAACATCACTGCCATCGAACCAGACATCTCCCAAATGAATGCCAACCCGATGGTAAAGAATGCTCGACTCCGGCACTTCCGCCGCCACCATAGCAAGAGCTTGTTGTATTTCTATAGCACAGGAGACAGCTTGTTGAGCACTCACGAAATACATTAACAAGCCATCTCCCAAGGACTTCAGTACTTGCCCCTCGAATTCCTGACACAGCTGCTCCATCAACTGGAAGTCCCGCTGAAGGAGAGCTAGGGTTCGCATCTCATCAGCTGCCATCTGCGCAGTAAAAGACACCACATCTGTAAAAACAATGGCAGCTAAGGCTCTCTCTCCTCGGAGATTTGAGGGTCGGGTCACATTTTCCATTAATTTCATGGGTAGTCTGCATCCCAATTTTGCAGCAAGATCAGATGTTAGTACGGACATGGCTTTGGGGTTGGGGTTCGGGGTTTAGGGTTAGGCTGATGTCATTCTTGAGTAAAGAAGTACTACCTCCATCTTCTCCTAAGACTTAACACCTAACATGAACTCTTATCTACACCCTCACATAACTGTTTTACGGATAACCGAACTATGGCTGGGGTAAATTTTGGCGAGGTTACTTACTTCTCACCTTGATTTTGGCTCTTTATGCAAACTTTACAAAGAGCAATCGGTATAAGTTGGGCTAAGGAACAAAACCCAATGCTTTTTGGATCTTAGCCTTTGGGCAGTGTGATCGCAATTCTTCTCCTAGAGTAATCTCTTCTCAACCTTTCAGAAGAGTTAATCATGCGATCGCATTTCAACCTTACCAACAACAGTAGGGGCGCACCGACGTGCGCCCTCAACCGACGTGCGCCCTCAACCGACGTGCGCCCTCAACCGACGTGCGCCCTCAACCGACGTGCGCCCTCAACCGACGTGCGCCCTCAACCGACGTGCGCCCT
>JAAHHL010000942.1 GCA_010672185.1 Caldora sp. SIO3E6
GGAGGCAGGAGGCAGGAGGCAGGAGGCAGGAGGCAGGAGGCAGGAGGCAGGAGGCAGGAGGCAGGAGGCAGGAGGCAGGAGGCAGGAGGCAGGAGGCAGGAGGCAGGAGGCAGAAGGCAGGAGACAGGAGGCAGACTTCCATGAACTTTCACTTTACAACGAAAGATGAAAACTCTGGTGTCTCCGCGTCCCCGCGTCCCCGCGTCTCCGCGTCCCCGCGTCTATTTTCAGATGAGGAGGGAATAAAGCTTACTACACAAGCTTTTTCACCTTTTTTTACGCTTTGGGTTATTTTTATCCTGATGCACTACCAAGGAGCTAAATAATAAATATGGGATTACTCAAAAACACTTGCTTTAATCTACTGGCTGCTACTAGCATGGTCTTTACTCCCGTACTATGGTCTGAGGCAACCGTTGCCCAAAACATCGTTAACCATAGCCCTAGTCAGACTAATGAAGCTGTTGCCCCTGATAGCTCAATCTCTGGAGTATTTGATACCAGTGGTGGCTCAGTAGAAGTCAAGACAGTCAAGATTTTTGTCAATGATCAGGATGTAACCAGAAATAGTACTATTACTCCGAATTTCTTTAGCTATCGCCCTACTCAAGACCTACCACCTGGAAACAATAAAGTTCGGGTAGAGTATCAAAATACCAATGGTCAGCAGTGGGCAGTAGGTTGGAACTTCCAAGTTCAACGACCCCAAGTAGCCTTAGAAATTACTTCAGTTACCCATAATGCTACCAATACTGCTCTTGGCGCCGGGTCAACCTTCTTAACCACAATTAATGGTACACCGGGAGCGAAGGCTTCAGTAATGGTTTTAGATGGAGCAACTATGCGAAGATTACCTGCTCAGGAAGTCTCCCGGGGAGTTTATGTTGCCAATCTGAGTTTGGGTTCAACAGACCGAATTAATGATGGAGTTATAGTTGGTCGTTTAGAACGGGGTGATAAAACAGTTTATGGAGCAGCTTCTCAAGCTGTAGTTTTTAATCCCAGTGCTGCTGTAACTCAAGTCAGTCAAGTTGAGACGACAACGACCCAAACTACCCAAACTAACCAAACCCAGGAAAACACCCTAACTGCTGCCCCCATTATACCCTTACGTCCTGAGTTTATTAGCCACAACAACGGTGACCAAATAGACACAGCAGGTTTTACCCTGGAAGGTAAGACTCAGCCTAATGCACGGGTTCGGGTTGTAGTTGAGCAAGCTGCTTCAAGCTCCAATATTTTAGGTGCTATAGCCACAGGGGTATTAAACTCCAGGCAATTATTAGAGACCACAGTAAATGCTGACAGCAATGGAGAATTCACAGTTAACGTTCCCCAACCCAGGCTTCTGGATAGCGGTATTAAATATAGTGTAACCGCCACCGCAGAAAAAGATGGACGAAGGGATACAACTACTTTGAACTTGACTCAGAAGTAGTGTTTATTCTGACGCGGAGCTGAGGTAGCTGAGGGAGCTGAGGTAGCTGAGGGAGCTGAGGTAGCTGAGGTAGCTGAGGGAGCTGAGGTAGCTGAGGGAGCTGAGGTAGCTGAGGGAGCTGAGGTAGCTGAGGGAGCTGAGGTAGCTGAGGGGACAAAAAACCTACCACCTAACACCTAGCACCTACTACCTACCACCGGGTGAACGAAATTTTGGGTGGGATTTCTTGAGCGTTGTATCCAAAAATTATCAGTTCTCTCTTCTTCCCCAGCTCCTCCGCTCCTCCGCTCCTCCGCTCCTCCGCTCCTCCGCTCCTCCGCTCCTCCGCTCCTCCGCTCCTCCGCTCCTCCGCTCCCCACCCTTTTTCTCGCTCACCCCCTACCACCTAACACCTTCAAATACTCCCGGTAGCCCAGTTCATCGAGCTGGGCTTGCTTTTGCATTACGGATTGGTTTAAATTCTGACGATACTGCTGGACTCGTTCTAATAACTCTGGCTGATGAGATGCCAAAATTTGTACGGCTAATAAGCCAGCATTCTTGGCATTACCAATTGCCACTGTTGCTACGGGTATCCCTCCTGGCATTTGCACTATGGAGTAGAGAGAATCAACTCCTTGTAAGTGGCGACTGGCAACAGGTACTCCAATCACAGGTAAAGGTGTCAGTGCTGCTACCATACCCGGTAGGTGAGCCGCACCACCAGCGCCAGCGATAATCACTTTGAGTCCCCGCTGGTGAGCTGATTGGGCATATTCTACCATCCGTTCTGGTGTACGGTGGGCAGAAACGATCGCTACTTCACAAGATACGTCAAATTCTTCACAAACTGCGATCGCTCCCTGCATGGTGGGTAAGTCAGAATCGCTACCCATAATAATGCCAACTTGAGTCATCTTAGGTTTTAGGTTTTAGGTTTTAGGTTTTAGGTTTTAGTTTTTAGTTTTTAAGTTGAGAAAAAAGAACTAGATTTGGTTTATTATCCCATATTGTTCAACAACAAATGACAATTATCAATAACGCTCGCATACCTAACTATCAAGGTTTACAAAAAATTACGCTAGATAACCAGGGTATTATTGAAACAATTGTACCAACAAATAACCAACAACAAACAACGAACAACAAAAAACAAACAACAATTATCGACATTACCGGAGATTGGATATCCCTAGGTGGTGTAGACTTGCAGATTAATGGGGGTTTAGGTTTAGCATTTACTGACTTGAGTCCTACAGATATGGAGCAATTGGGGCAAATTTGTCAATATCTGTGGCATCAGGGAGTCGATGCTTTTTTGCCAACTCTAGTGACAACATCTATTGAAAAAATTCAGCGATCGCTTGCTGTACTATCTGATTTTGTCGCATCTCAATCCCAAGGACAAGCAGCAGCGGAGATTTTAGGCGTCCACTTAGAAGGACCTTTTCTCCATCCCCAAAAGCGGGGAGCGCATCCAGAGGAGCACTTGCTACCTTTAACCATTGAACAGATGCAGCAGGTGCTGGGAGATTACCCTCAGATTGTCAAAGTAATAACTTTAGCTCCAGAATTAGACCCAAGGGAAGAAGTAATTCCTTATTTGCGTTCTTTGGGAATTACTGTTAGTTTAGGTCACTCTTTAGCAACTGCTGCTCAAGGGGAAGCAGCTTTTAAATTAGGAGCATCAATGGTGACTCATGCTTTTAATGCTATGCCAGGGTTGCACCATAGGGAACCGGGTTTATTGGGAGCAGCTTTAGCTAATCCTCAGGTCTATTGTGGGATGATTGCTGATGGGCAACATGTTTGTCCTACTATGATGCAACTGTTACTGCGTGCTGGTGGCTATGAGCAAGGTATTTTTTTGGTGAGTGATGCCTTAGCGCCCATTGGCTTACCGGATGGAATATATCCTTGGGATAGCCGTCAGATTGAAGTGAAGCATGGTACAGCTAGGTTACCGGATGGTACTCTTTCGGGAACAACTTTGCCGCTGTTGGTGGGGGTAGAAAATTTGGTGCAATGGGGGATTTGTGATGTGGAG
>JAAHHL010000943.1 GCA_010672185.1 Caldora sp. SIO3E6
TCCTATGGATGCCAATCGTCTTGTTCCCGTGACCGAAAAAATTATTGAAAAAGGCATCCCAGTTATTGCTCTCGATAGTGCTATTAATAGCAACAAAATCTTATCTCTAGTCAGTTTTAATAACTTCCAAGGTGGAAAAGTGATAGGAGAGTGGCTAGTAAACAAGTTAGACAACAAGAGTAACGTTTTAATTTTAGAAGGAGTGAGCAGTCAACGTAGTGCGATTGATCGCCGCAATGGTTTCTTAACTGGACTACAGCAAGGCAATATCAATGTTCTCGATACTCAATCTGCGCTTTGGGATAAGGATATGGCAGAAAAAATAGCCACTCAATGGTTAGAAGAATTCTCTGATATTGATGCGATCATCTGTGCCAACGACACAATGGCTTTGGGGGTTCTAAGGGCGATGAAAAAAGCCGAACGCAGTGATATTTTAATTACAGGTTATGATGCCATTAATCAAGTGATTCAGGCGATCGCCCAAGGAGAGATTGCTGCAACCATCGATCAATCTCCGGATATTCAAGCCCGCATTGCCGTACAAATGATGGTACGTCATCTAGAAACCGGGGAATCACTTCCTCCTCTCATCTTTATGCCTGAAATAAAACTGGTCTCAGAAGAGAACGTTCAACTATCTCTTCATTAATCAGAGCTAGCGTGGTGTCGATATAAAAATTTATGAATATTCACAAACATGGCTCATTAATTAAACAGCTGATTCAAAAGGTATTACTAATCACAAGTGTTAGTATATTTGGTCTTTGTAGTACAAATATTTTATTGTTAATTAATCGTATAGATTCAGTACAAAAGCAAATTCTCGAATCTAATGTAGAAGCTGTTAGAACATTTGATGAATATTTTATTCGACTCAAAGCAAGTATTATTGCTGCATCTAACTTACTACAAGCTACCGATGATTTTCAATACTCTATCTTGCAAATAGCGTCCCTTAATCCCTCGATTGTTGATATTTTAATTATGGATAAACAAGGAAATGTCAACTATCAGCATCATACTTTTGGTCGTCCCAAAATAAGCAAATATGAATATCCAGAATTCCTTAAAAAAGAGTTTCAATTTGGAGAAATATCTCTAAGTAAAATTTCTTATGAAGAAGAGATATCAACCATTGATCTAGTGACACCGTTATTCGATAAACTGGGTATTCAAACCAGCATGTTAATGGTGCGAGTCGATCTCACTGAATTATGGAATACCACATTGGATATTAAGGTTGGTCGATTAGGATATGCTTATATTGTAGATCGCGAAGGTTATTTAATTAGCCATCGCAACCGTAGTTATTTAGTCAATCAAACCCTTACCTTAAATGACTTATTAGGTCGAACTCCTGAAAGTATTGCTAATCTAGAACTAACCTTCTATCAAGGACTAGAAAAAAAATGGGTCTTTGCCTCAGGTCAACCTCTTAATGTCGTCCCTTGGTTTGCCATTGTTGAGCAACCGATAGAAGAAGCCTTATATCCTCTCTTAATTCCAGCAAGTATGGTCGTTTTAGTTATCGTATTTGTGGTTTTTTTACTCTACGATATTATTGTCTTTTTCCGCGATCGCATTGTTTATCCTCTGCGGAAACTCAGTTCTGCAATTGAGAACACCGAACGCGGACAAGCTATTGTTAATATTGCCTTATCAACTAATGATGAATTTTCACAATTGGCTGCTGTTTTAGCCAGCACCTCCCTAGAAAATGCTGATCTCTATCAAACCCTAGAACATAAAGTTGAAGAACGAACGGCTGAACTAGAGTTAGCCAATCAAGAAATTACTATCTTAAATGCTAAACTAAAAGCCGAAAATATCCGTTTAAACTCTGAACTAGATGTGGCGAAAAAAATTCAGAAAATGGTTTTACCAAAAGCCGCAGAACTAGAAGGTATTTCTAGTTTAGATATCGCTGGCTCTATGGAACCTGCCGATGAAGTTGGAGGTGACTATTATGATGTGCTTCAACACGGAGAGCGACTGAAAATTAGTATTGGGGATGTCACCGGTCATGGATTGGAAAGTGGTGTCTTAATGCTGATGACTCAAACTGTAGTCAGAACTTTGCAAAAAGTAAATGAAACTAACCCAGTTAACTTTTTAGACCTACTCAATCAAACAATCTATGACAATTTACAAAGAATGAATTGTGATAAAAATCTGACTTTGTCAATTCTGGACTATCATGATGGGGTGATGACACTGAGTGGACAACATGAAGAATTAATCTTGGTGCGGTCTAATGGTGAAGTTGAAATCATCGATACCATTGATTTAGGATTCCCGATAGGTTTAGAGAAAGAAATTAGGGAGTTTATTAACCAACAAAATATCTATCTTAATCTTGAAGATGTCGTGGTATTATATACAGATGGCATTACCGAAGCAACCAATATCAATCAAGAGCAATATGGATTAGACAAATTATGCAGGGTGATAGCCAATCACCGAGATAAGTCTGCTGAGGAAATTAGAAAAGAGGTTATTAAAGATGTCAGAAAATTTATTGGGAAGCAGAAGGTGTTTGATGATATTACCTTAGTGGTATTAAAGCAAAAATAGTGCTGTCGATTCCTCCTGCTAATATAAAAAACTGCAATGTTAACAATTAATCAACAATAATTAACAGCTCAAAAACAATCAATTATGGCGATAACTAAATTTCATGCAACCAAAACTCATCTGTTGAGCTTTAGTGCTCTAGTACTGAGTGCTTTGCTACCTATTACTCTATCTCAATTGCCTACCAATGCTATTGATTTAGGGGATGGAGGAACTTTCTTTGACAAACCTCCTCGTTTAATTAACTCCGTTGCTACCTTCAACTCTGCAAATACACCATCAGAGTATCTGTTCACTATTTTGTTACCGGAGGATGCAGGAGAACCTCTGCAAGCGGTTTCTATTGTCCAGAAGCCTAATTTAGAGAAGATTCGTTTTGATTGGAATAAGAGTAGAGCCTTCTTCGGTGAGGGTTTGAGGGGTGGCTCTTCCATACCTCTGGCTCAAGTAGAAAGTGAGCCCACTAATCCCAGTGAAGTAACTATTTTTTTCGAGGAGCCGGTAGCTCCTGGTAACAAGGTAACAGTGTCAATTCGGGCTAAGAGAAATCCTAGTTCTGGTGGTGTTTATCATTTTGGAGTCACTGCCTTTTCTGTCGGAGAAAATAGTCCCGGTTTGTACTTAGGTTCCGGTCGTCTTCACTTTACCAGTCGTAGCGATCGTTGAATAGGGTTTACTGCATAAGAATGTAAGCGATACCAAACTATGCCACCTCATTGCGTTGGATAGCACCTTCAATTTCATCAGGGTAAGCCTGTGCGTAAGCCCAAGCATTGGCTAAATCACCAGCACAGATGGTTGGATAACTTTTCAGGAGGTCATGCTCACTATATCCCAGGCGACGAGCTTCTACGAGAACCCAAATAGGAATTCGAGTACTGGCGA
>JAAHHL010000944.1 GCA_010672185.1 Caldora sp. SIO3E6
GGAATTGGGAATTGGGAATTGGGAATTGGGAATTGGGAATTGGGAATTGGGAATTGGGAATTGGGAATTGGGAATTGGGAATTGGGAATTGGGAATTGGGAATTGGGAATTGGGAATTGGGAATTGGTGAGTAGTAAATATCTCCCCTTGTCTTCCTTGTCTTCCTTGTCTTCCTTGTCTCCTCATCTCCCCATCCCCGCGTCCCCGCGTCTCCGCGTCTCCGCGTCCCGGCGTCTCCCTTGTCTCTTCAATTCAACCCAAAGATTCGGGCAACTGGATATCTATCGTAAAATCTGCTTCTTCTGGAGCAACCACATCAATCTTATACTTTCCAGGGGGAAGGGGCGCAGGAGCCTCCCAAAATTTGACGTTTATTGCATTTTCATCTATCGGTTTATCATCCGGAGCAAGGATATACAAACCGACGTTACCCTCTTTAACTTCTACTCTCAGTTGCTGTCCCTCTGGAATATCAACCCAATAGCGCTTAATCTTCTGGGGACTAACTTTACCACTAAAAAAACTACCTTGACCTGGGGACAAGTCTACCGGTTGTTCTTCAATTATTGGCGGGGATGGGGATGGGGATGGTGATGGTGATGGTGATGGCGATGGTGATGGTGATGGCGATGGTGATGGCGATGGTGACGGTGATGGGGATGGCGATGGTGACGGTGATGGTGACGGTGATGGGGATGGGGACGGTGACGGTGATGGTGATGGGGATGGCGATGGTGACGGTGATGGTGATGGTGACGGTTTGGGTGACGGTTTGGGTGACGGTTTGGGTGCCTCTGCCAAGTCAAGTTTTAGCTCATAATTGCTATCTGGCAAACCTTCAATGGGGCTCAGATTAATTGTGTAATCTCCAGAAACAGGGAGAGTATCTTCCCACTGCCTTACCCTTTTTGCATTACCGACAGTGTTCTGATCTGGTCCGATGATTGTCATCAAGACCCCTTCTTCCGTAATAGATGCGTTCAGCTTCTGGTCTTTTTCACCCCGGAAGGAATAGTCAACACTGGAATTGGCTACTAAATTTCCTGATTCTGTAATCGGTTTACCGGGAAACAGCTCTAGAGTCTTATTGTAGCGTTTAGCTTCCGTTGGTTCTGTGGGACTCGGATCTGTGGAGGTTCCTCCAAAGAAGTTATTGTAAGCTGCCCAAGAAGCAAGGGCTAATAGTAATGCCAAACCTGCCCCAATTCCCACCACTATCCAGGGTTTATCCCACAATGATTGATTGTCAGGAATTACATTCAATCTAGTTGGAGAGCTGCCACTGGAATTATTGGGCTGAGGACGTCCTCCTACTGCTACTGTGGCAACCTTGGAAATAGGGCTATATGGTGCCTGTGGGGATTGCAATGCTTCTTGAACTTGTGCTACTGATTGGTAGCGATCGCCTGGTCGATAACTGAGCATCTTATCCAAAACTTCGGCAAACTGCTCACTGACATTAGCCCAGGGACGCCAATTCCAAGTCATCTGTTCTTGATCGAAAAGCGTCTGAGGCTCTTTGCCAGTTAGTAGTACTACTCCTGTAACTGCTAAAGCGTAGAGATCGCTACTGGGGAAAGCCTTACCCATCTGAACTTGCTCACTGGGTGCATAACCAGATTTACCTACACTTGTAGCTGGTATGGAAGCTTCTGTCTCAGGACCTTGAATTCGAGTTACTACTTCCTTAACAACACCAAAATCAATCAACACCGGTAGCTTATCCGTACTGCGTTGAATAATATTGTCTGGTGAAATATCCCGATGAATAATACTTTGCTGGTGAAGATAACCTAGTACCGGCAACAACTGCTCAAATAGCTGCCTTACCTCTGCTTCTGAGAAGATTCCATAATTGGTAGCATCTCTGAATTGCTGGGATTTGCGTTCGTTGATCAATTCATGATAAGTTTTGCCTTCTACATAGTCTTGCACCAAAAATAATCGCCCGTCTCGCTCAAACGTTGCTTTGAACTCTGGAACTTGGGGATGTTTAATTTGATAGAGAATGGTTGCCTCTCTCTGAAACAGCTCCCTTGACTTATCCAGCATGTTAGCCTGCATCTGAGTCGGAATAAATTCCTTGAGAACACAACGTTCTTCAAAGCGATTTAAATCTTCTGCCAGATAAGTCCTGCCAAATCCGCCTTGACCAAGAGTATTGAGTAAGCGGTAGCGTTCTTGCAAAATTGTTCCAGGTTCAATTGGTGGTTCCATAAGCTTGTCAACCAGTTTTTACGAACAGATAGATTTATTTTGTACTATAGATTTTTTTCTAGTTGTCCCTATCTTCCCACACCTCCCACACCTCCCACACTCCCCACACTTCCCACACTTTCATTACATTTTATGATGTGGCAAGGTACAGGATGGTAAGATCGCGAAGAAATGAGCTTCGAGGGTATATTCTGTGAGCAGTTCTGCCACCTTAGCGCTTCAGCGTATGCTGCCGACAATTGCAGAAAGTAATCGTCTACGACTGTTTTCCGGTTCTGCTAATGTGCCCCTTGCACAAGAAGTAGCTCGCTACCTTGGCATTGATTTAGGACCAATGGTGCGCAAGCAGTTTGCTGATGGTGAGTTATACATCCAAATCCAGGAATCAATTCGGGGTTGTGATGTTTATCTGGTGCAACCAACTTGTCGCCCAGTTAACTCTCATCTAATGGAATTGCTAATTATGATTGATGCCTGCCGTCGAGCCTCGGCAAGGCAAATTACCGCTGTCATACCTTACTATGGTTATGCTCGGGCTGACCGCAAAACCGCTGGGCGTGAATCGATTACGGCAAAACTGGTTGCTAATCTCATGACGGAAGCTGGTGCCAATCGGATTGTGGCGATGGATTTGCACTCAGCTCAAATTCAAGGCTACTTTGATATTCCTTTGGATCATGTTTATGGTTCACCAGTATTGATAAATTACCTGGCTTCTAAACAACTAACTGACCTAGTGGTGGTTTCGCCGGATGTTGGTGGTGTTGCTAGAGCTAGAGCATTCGCCAAAAAGCTCAATGATGCCCCCTTAGCCATTATCGATAAGCGTAGACAAGCTCACAATGTTGCTGAAGTGATGAATGTCATTGGGGATGTTGCAGACAAAACTGCAGTATTAGTAGATGACATGATTGACACTGCCGGAACCATTTGTGAAGCAGCCAGAATACTGCGCCAAGAAGGAGCTCGTCAAGTCTACGCCTGCGCCACTCATGCTGTGTTTTCACCACCAGCAATAGAGCGCCTCTCTAAGGGGGTATTTGAAGAAGTGATTGTTACCAATACTATTCCGCTTCCAGAAACCCAGAAGTTTGAACAGCTAAAGATCCTTTCAGTGGCTAACCTACTAGGAGAGACCATTTGGCGTGTTCATGATGACAGTTCTGTTAGCAGTATGTTTAGTTGAAGGTGTTAGGTGTTAGGTGTTAGGTGTTAGGTGTTAGGTATTGGTGACAAGTTAAAG
>JAAHHL010000945.1 GCA_010672185.1 Caldora sp. SIO3E6
TGGGAACGAGCGATCGCTAAGTATCCCAATCATCCCCGTACCCAGGAAATTGTTCGCTCTCGGCTGGATAAAAACCCCAAGCAGCTCGATTTACTCTTGTTTATGGTGAAAAATGCTCCTGAAGCTAATGGAGTAGGCAGTATGCGCGATCGCTTGGTGGACAAGTTCGCTTCGGATCTCACCCCAGAGGATTGGGAAGCGATCGCTTTTGGCTATTGGCAAACCGGAGAGTACCGTAAAGCAGGAGAAGCTTATGCCAATGCTCCCCGCACTGCCAAAAATGCCTATCGTGAGGCACGAGGATTGCAACTAGGGAAACAAAAGCTCGCAACCCTCGCTGCTTATCAAAAGCTAGTCGAAGAATTTCCCGAGGCGGAGGAAACGGGGTTAGGTTTAAGACGTCTAGCCAGTCTTTCGGAATCAGAAGATGCCCTAAAATACCTTGATCAGGTAATCGAAAAATTTCCCAAAGAAGCACCAGAAGCCCTAATCTCCAAAGCCGAAATTCTGAATGATTTAGGGAGCAAAACCTCCGCTGCTCAAAATCGTCAGTTTGTTTTAACCCAATATGGAAGTTCTGACGCTGCTGCTGAGTATCGGTGGCAAGTAGCCCAGAAAAGAGCAGCAGCAGGCAAACTAGAAGAAGCATGGCAATGGGCACAGCCGATTACTACCAACAATCCTGACAGTAGCCTTGCTCCGGAAGCTGCTTTTTGGGTAGGTAAGTGGGCAACTCAGTTAAAACGCCCCGAAGATGCCAAAGCTGCCTATGAGCATGTGTTAGCTAAGTATCCAGAGTCTTACTATGCTTGGCGGTCTGCTGCAATGTTAGGCTGGAATGTGGGGAACTTTACAACTGTTAGGGACTTACAACCGGAAGTAGTAGTACCTCCAATCCGACCAGTACTACCCGCTGGTTCTGATACTCTAAAAGAACTCCATCGACTCGGTCAAGATACTTCGGCTTTGACTCTCTGGCAAGCCGAATTAGAACCCTTTCAAGAACGAACTGTTGCCGAGCAATTTACCAATGGTATGATTCTGCTAGAAATGGGAGATCATCTCAGAGGTATCAATCAAGTCTGGTTTTTGAGTCAGCGAGATAAACCCGAAGAGATAGCCGAATGGCAAGAATTACGGCAATTACCGGCTTACTGGCACGCTCTATTTCCCATACCTTACAGGGAAGATATTCTGCAATGGTCAAAACAACGCCAACTCAATCCCTTCCTGGTGACAGCTCTTATTCGACAGGAATCACGATTTGAAAAGCAAATTCGTTCCTCTGCTGGTGCTGTCGGCTTGATGCAAGTAATGCCTGACACTGGCAAGTGGGTTGCCGAGAAAATTGATTTGCTCGAATACGATGTAGAAAAACCTAATGATAATATCCAACTGGGAACTTGGTTTTTGGATTTTACCCATAATGAATATGACAACAATTCCCTATTAGCTCTTGCTAGTTACAATGCAGGCCCTGGTAATGTAAGCAAATGGGTTAAAAAATACGGTTTCAATGATCCAGATGCCTTTATTGAAAAGATTCCTTTCCCCGAAACCAAGGGTTATGTAGAGAATGTGTTTGCTAACTATTGGAATTATCTGCGGTTATATAATCCAGAGGTTTCCCAGATGTTGAGTAAGTAGAGTTTTAGACAAAATAATGAACCACAAAGGCACAAAGGACACAAAGGAAGAAAAGGGGTAAACAATTAAGGAATGTTGGATAATGTAGGGGCGCAAAGCTTGCGCCCACTTTTGAATATGAAAAAAATATCGATTACGGAAACCAGGGATCTTAATAAAGTCCTTCGCAACGCTGGGATATTAGTGAAGATATTCGTTCTGGTGTTATTTATTATGAGTAAGTTATTTGACAATTTTCAACCATTAGCCGCGCAAACTCTCACTGACATTGGCGCTTTAATCGTCAGCACACCAGGAATCTGTGGTGGTCGTCCGCGAATTGCTGGACACAGAATTACGGTTCACAATATTGTGATCGACTTTAATGCAGGCAGAAAGCCAGAAGAGATTATTGATGAAAGACCCCAACTAACCTTAGCACAGGTCTATTCGGCGCTAGCATATTACTATGCTAATAAGGAAGCGATCGACGCAGAGATTAGGTCAGATATTGAAGAGTATGACCGTTTAGAAACTGAATATGGGGCGAAGCTGTAGTGAGCCAAATTCATTTTTATTTGGATGAGGATAGTGTCGAAAAATCCCTGATAGCAGCGTTCCGCAATGCAGGTTTAGATGTAGTTACCGTTACTGAGGTTAATAGACAGAGCTATTCTGATAAAGAGCAACTAATTTGGGCAACTGAGCAAAGGCGTGCTATATACAGCTACAATAGACGCGATTTCTGCCGCTTGCATAGTGAATTTTTAGGGGTTGAGTTGAGCCAATTGTCAACTATTGATTATGAGTCAGTTATTTCAAGATTTTCAACCATTAGCCGCGATCGCAACTACTCCCACTGCTGCTCAAAGGTTACAACCTCTGTGTCAAACTACTGGTGCAACCCTGTGGGTACCACAGTCTCTGACTAATCTGGAAAATACCCAAGTCTATACCGGTTCTCTCAAAAACCATATTGCCTCCCTGTGGCAAAATCACCACGCTTTAGTATTCTGTCTGGCAACAGGAGCAGTAGTAAGGTTAATTGCTCCCTTACTCAAAGATAAATCCTGTGACCCAGCGGTAGTAGTAGTAGACCAAGCAAGTCATTTTGTGATTAGTTTATCTAGTGGTCATCAAGGTGGTGCGGATCAATTAGCTCAGTTAATTGCTCACCAACTGGGAGCAACGCCAATTATAACGGGAGCAGCGGCTAATTTGGGGCTACCGGGAATTGATATTTTAGGTGTGCCCTTTGGCTGGTGTCGGGGTGCAGGAGATTGGACAAAGGTAAGTGCAGCAGTTGCTTGTGGAGAAACGGTTCAGGTAGTTCAAGAAGCAGGTTCTTGCTTATGGCAAAGTCAGCTTCCCGCAAGCCATCCCTTTGTGTTTGATGTAGGGGCAAAGCATTTGGGCGATAATTTATCGGTGAAACCCAAATCATACAATCCAAATGCTTTGCCCTCCGACAGTTTGACCACAGGCCCTAAAGCTAGAATTTGGATTAGTCCGAAGCTAAAATCAGGTCAAACACCCAACATCCCAGAGGTACAGTGGCATCCACGGGTACTTTGGGTAGGCATTGGCTGTGAGCGAGGAACCTCAAAGCAGCTAATAGAGCAGGCAATTCAACAGACTTGTCAAAATTATCAGTTAGCAGAAGCCGCGATCGCAGGAATTGCTACTATTGACCTGAAAGCTGATGAAGTAGGACTACTGGAACTTGGTGAGCAGCGCAATTTCCCCCTAAGAACTTTCCCTGCGGAAATACTGAACTCTGTCAATGTACCCACTCCTTCAAAAATCGTTGCAGCGGAAGTTGGCACTCCCAG
>JAAHHL010000946.1 GCA_010672185.1 Caldora sp. SIO3E6
TGGGAACGAGAGCCCCCCTTTTTCAAGGGGGGTTGTGGGGATCAACTCTTAACCGAGTAGTATTGAGGTTGGAGGCTGGAGGCAGAACCCACCCCTAACCCCTCCAAGGAGGGGAACCGGAGGCAGTCCCGATGAAAAAAAACTTTCACCATAATGAATGAAAATCAATCTCTCCTAGTTCCTATTGTCAAATCAGACTCCATTAGAAAAAATTAAAATTTGCTGATTGTCGAATTAAAATTTAATGAGTTTTCTTCAACCAACCAAACAACCAGCTAAAGTAATTGTTGCTGTGATTGTAATAACGGGCTAACTCTTTTTCGACCACAGAGCGGTTATTATACAGATTCTCCAAAATAGCTTGTCCAGATTGGGAGACCTCCAAATAGCGAATACCATGTTTGAGATATAGGGATACTCCTTGCCAGTAGAATTTAGGATAACCAGCTCGTAGATCTTTGGGACTTGTATAGCCTAAAACCTTGTTACTTCCCACTTCTTCAAACTCAGAGAACAAAGCTGGTAATTTAGACAGATAGGCAGGATCAGCCAACTGACCAATTAAATCAGCGGCACGAGCTAAACCGGGAAAATTGAGGGTGTCTTGGTACAGGTTGTCTTGGGGTACAGGAAACCTAGTTAATTCAATATTGAGTTGAATTTTTTCTTGATCAATCAGTGGATAGTTGCTAAATTTTTCCTTAACAAACAATTTGCCTCGGTCTACATGGTAGGGTGTTAAACTAGCTCCTGTAGCCTGGGGTGGGAAGGTAACTCTGCCGTCATTAACTCCAGTGACGAAGATTTGCTGTTCTGGCTGATCTTGGCCACAGATACCTTTGAGGTAACCAATATCATGGCATAGTAGAGAGATGATGAAATGGAACCACTCACTGGGGGAGATCGGTTCCCGACAAAGGTGTTTACCGTAGAGAATTTTTTGTCCAACTAGAACTACTTGAACAGTATGTTCCAGGTTATGATACCGAGCATCGCAGCAAGCGATTAACTCCAAAATTAAAGTGGCAATAGGGTGAATCAGCTCAATGTATTCTGGATATTGTTTACCATAAATATGCTCATACTCAGTTTCTAAATAGTTGATACACTGCTTAATCAGCCTAGTCTGAGACTTAGAAATAGTATTCATAGTAATTGGGTAATATAGCAGTTAGCGCTGGTATCGTTACAAGTTTGGCTGACTCGATAATGGGGAATGGGGAATAGAAAATACCTGTTTATTGATGGTGTCAGACCAAATCCGGTTCTCATATCAGGGGAAAAATAATTCATGCGTCCCCCGTGGAAGCAAAAGCGAAGCATCCTCTGGCTTCCCCCTTATTAAGGGGGACGGGAGGGGGATCTCCAAGGGGGATTTAGGGGGCAAGTGAATATCTTGTGTCTTAACCTGATTTGGTATCAATACACCAGTGCAAAGCGCTGTAACCATTGCATTCAGGACTTTTGTAAGTGCCTAAAACAGCAAGGGTTTATTCTGAGCAGATAAGTCAGAAATTTTTGGCAAAAAAAATTTATAGGTCAACCCATCTTTACTGGGCGGTCGATCATCATTGATTTACATTACGAAATCACGAGAAATCCTCGCCCAAACTGCTTCCCTATAATTTTTTTCAGTGATAAAAGTTAAAAGCTTATACTCTTGACAAGATGCGTTGACCCTGAAGCAATTTACTAGATGCCCACTATAATTACCATTAAAGCATCCTTAATTTAAGAACAGGTAAAATCTGTTTCTTCAGAGCGCCCCACGGGCAGCAATTGCCACCCGCTATGAATCAAAGAAACACTACCTCCTGCCTTCTGCCTCCTGCCTCCTGCCTCCTGCCTCTTAAGAACAACCCAAGGAATCGCGAGTTGCAACCCCAGTTTTTGAATTCACGCCAGTTGCTTTGGTGCAGAGTTGTTTAACTTGGGCACCATCTAAAAAAGCGTAACTGAAGTCAGCACCAGTAATATCAGCATTATCAAAAATAGAACCAAACATAATTACTTCCACAAATACGGCATCACTCAAATCCGCACCAGTGAAGTTTACTTGATCTGTCATCCCATAGCTGAAATCTGCACCATGCATATTTGTCTGAGTCATTACAGAACCGCTAAAGACTGCTCCCCGTAAGTCGGCATCGACAAACTTGGCTAATTCTAAATTAGAGTTAGCAAACTCAGCTGTCTGTAAGTTTTGACCGGAGAAGTCCTTTCCCCTAAGTTCTGCATTAGTGTAGGACAGAGGAAGTGGATAATAACCACGTTGTGCTTGTGCTGGTAAGGGAATGTACCAGAGCATGAATGCCAAGAGCAAGGCAGCCATTGTACGAAGGTAGGAGGGGCGAGAGAAAGGGGTTTTGAAGTAATAAGTAATAAGTAACAAGGAATGAAGCATTTTGAGTTTTTAGTTTTGTTTGCGTAGTATGGTGAGAATTTGCGTAGCAGTAAAGTATTTTATCTGAGCAGTAAATCGTAGCTGTTTAATCTACTAGATCACTAATAGCCACTTCAAACCCTGGCAAAACATTTTGAGTACTAACGACTTCATCCTGGTTAAAAAGTAGCCAACGTTCTCCATTATTAATCATAACCAGTTTAGCTTCAGGAAAAACTAACCAGACTTCCTGACAACCTGATGCCAAATATTCTTGAGCTTTGGCAAATAGTTCTTCTGCTTTGTCATCTGGGGAAGCAATCTCTGCAATTAAGGGAAAGCTTTGAGGTAAGACTTTAAATTCACCATATTGGTCGAGTATTTCTTGAGTGACATAAGCGACATCAGGACGACGCACTTGTCTGTTAGTTCTACAAGGTGCTTCAGTAGCTACTTTTCCACCCAAACCGCTAGTATTTTTATAGTTTCTCCAGCTAGAAGAAAGCTCAGCTTGAGTTACACTATGTTTGAAGGTCATCCCTGTTTTTTCGATTAGCTTACCATCGACCCATTCTATGCCTTCAAGGGGATTTAGTATAAATTTTTCGAGGGATATTGATGAAGCTGTTTCTACTCCTGGTAGTTGCTGTTGAAGTTTTGGCGATGTTGGTGGTTGTTGAGTAAGAACTGGGTTAGCCATCCTCTCTTATTTCCCTTTGTGAACTTTGTGTCTTGGTGGTTTCTCAAAAAACAAGGATTCGATCGTTCTCAATTGGGTGGCTTATTTCCACCACGCTGCACTATATCTATAATATGCAATAGCCTACAGTCCCGATGGGGCTACCCTCGCTTCTGCTAGTTGGGACAACACAGTGAAGCTGTGGACTGTTGGCTTAGATGGTCTTATTACTTACGCTCGTGATTGTCTTCGGGGTTACTTAACCCATAACCCCAACGTCAGCGCCAGTGATAAAAAGCTATTGGAAATCTAGTACTTTGTTGTGTGCTGAACAACACTTAATAGTGCAAGTATATCCGATAATCCGCCAGTGCGATCGCAAATATTGTAGCGCG
>JAAHHL010000947.1 GCA_010672185.1 Caldora sp. SIO3E6
TGTCGAAAGTACCTGTAGATCAGGTTTTTAGTTAAGTAACACAAAACATAAGGTATGAGGGGAGTCTGCCAGGACGTGGAGGTAATTTATAAACATTTATTTGAAGGATTCCGGCAGTCTACTCGTGCTTCCGAGCAGACTTGCCATGATGTAGCCATGCGTCTGGTTGATGAAGTCAATCGAATTTGCTCTCAGAGCAATCGCATTCAAAAATCGGGAGAGGTCGAGAGCTGGAAATATAAACTGGCAGACCTTCGTCTTAAGCAATGTTTACGTTACTATCAATTGGGTTCGCTCCGAGGAAGGGTAGAATTACAAAGTACCCTAAGCGCGATTATCTATCGCTACATTACAACTCCCCAGGTGTTGGCAAGCTATCAGGCAAGATTAACTCTGATTGAAGATTTCTTACAGGGATTTTACGTTGAATCCTTGAGCGCTTTTCGGCGGGAAAATTCCCTAGAGGAAACCTATTCCCCCCAAAGACTCCTGGAGCTTTCAGAATACATGGCCTTTACTGAGCGTTACGGTAAACGACGTATTCCCTTAGGAGCAGGTCGCTCTCAGCAACTAATTATTTTACGAGCTCAGACTTTTTCCCGACAACAACCTCCAGAGAGTTCTGTTGATATGGACACGGCGGCGGAAGGAGGGGCTCCAGATTCAGATGCAACTTGGAACGATTCCACTGTACAGGAATTGCGGAAGACCATGGCAGAATCTGACTCTGAACCTCTGGAAGATCACCTCCGTAAGACCATTATTGAAGAATTGTTTGCTTATTTTGAGGAGCGCCAACAAAGTGATTGTGCTGATTACTTTACTCTGCGCCTCAAAGATCTTCCGGCTAGCGAAATTGAAGAAATTTTAGGTTTAACTCCCAGAGAAAGAGACTATTTGCAGCAACGCTTCAAATACCATCTCATTCGGTTTGCCCTGTCTCACCGCTGGCAACTGGTTCATGAGTGGCTTGATGCTGACTTGCAGCAAAATATTGGTCTGACTCCAGGGGAGTGGCAACTATTTCTGAAAAAAATTAACTCCCAACAAACGAAATTACTGGAGTTGAAGCAACAAGAGCGCTCTAATGAAGAAATTGCCCAGGCATTAGGCTGTACAGTTAACCAAGTAGAAAAGCGATGGTTTAAACTACTTGAGCTTGCCTGGGATATTCGTAATAGTTAAGTATCCGGATCTGGTGCATCTCAAGATGAATAGTGACATGGATAATAACTCAGATGCTTTATATGACCGCCTAATGGGTTGGTTAAACCAAGAGTCTATTCCCCCTGCTTCATCAGAAGCAGACTTGCCTCCCCAAGGCAGGTTACCTGACGGTGAAACAATAGCAGCGGAGTTTGAACAAGAGCAATTAGACCCCATTGATTCAGAAGAATTGAATATTGCATCCTTTAACAAAAATCAAGCTGATCAAGAAGGACCCTGGATGGGTTTAGAAAATTTAACTGGTGAGGAAATGGAACTACTTGGCGGTGAAACCCGCCCCTATAATTGGGAAAAAATGCCAACAGTGCAAGACCGTTTTGAGGCTCTCTTAAAGCGCCGCATACAAGTCGAAATTGAACGTCGTCCCCCACTATTCCCTTGGGAGACGGAAATTTCTGACTATGAATCCGATAGCGTGACCAGCTACTCCGAAGAGAAAGTGTTACAATTCTTCCCGGGAACTGTAACACCGGATGTAGTGCCTCCCATTCGTCTGTGGATGCCACAACTATCGAGTTTGGCTCTACCCATTTCCCTACCAGACAATGTTTTAGGGCAACTACTCAATGCTTGCTCCCAAGCAATGTCTTCCCAACGTCAGCTGGGAGCCAAATTAGTCAATGCAGTGGAAAACTTATTCCCCAACCAATTACCTGTACTGAACCAGATGGCTGGAATGGTACTGATTGCCTCAAGTCCAGGTCGTTTAGGGAGCTCTAGCCTGGAACCACTCAAATCCTTGCCCAGTAGCTATGAAACTGCTGCCGCTGAGCAAAAAATGCTCTTGGCTCTGTTGGCTGCCAAAGAGATTATCAGCACTCTGACTGTATCGATTTCTAGCACACAAACACCAGTCAAGCGACAATGGGATACCGCTGTTGGTGTTGTCAGTGTACAGGCAGAATATAAGCTGGAAGAAGGAGTATCATCTCTCCGGGTCATCAGTTATTTGCCTAAGGGAGGTAGCTTAGCACTGCACACACCGGAAGTCTCGGCAACAGCACAAAGAGCCTATCCAGGTTACCTGAGTGTAGAATTATTTGATTTACAACCTAACCAGACTTATCCTTTAGCAATCCGCTTCCATGACTCAGAACAGACGCCTTTAGTTTTTTCCATCTGTCAGACATAATTAGTTATTAGTTGTTTGTTGTTTGTTGTTTGTTGTTTGTTGTTGGTGATTTTTGACAAATGACCAGTGACAAATGACTAATGACAAATAGCCAATAACCAATGACCAATGATCAAGGAGCGTTTTGAGACGATAGCCAAGGGGAATATTGCTTCCAGACCAATTCCTTCAGTAGAGGATTCGATTCTCCTGCGATTATTGGTACAAGGGTTGGTGGTTGTCGGCATTATTGCGGTGGATGTGGCAGCAGAAACTCAGATGAGCTTTTGGGCTGTACCACTGAGTTTAGCTGGAGCAACCTGGAGTTGGTATCGTCGCCGCGATCGCAATGTTCCAGTCAAATTTTTGCTGGCAATAGGGATGTTGCTGGCAATGGGGACATTCTTTGGTAATTTATTTACTCAACTTAACGATACACGCTTTGTTTTAGCTGAGTTACTTATCCAGCTGCAAGTTCTCCACAGCTTTGATTTACCCCGCCGCAAGGATTTGGGCTATTCGATGGTCATTGGGCTAATTCTGCTGGGGGTAGCTGGGACTCTGAGCCAAACTCTAGCTTTTGCTCCACTACTGTTAATCTTTTTAGCGATCGCGCTGCCGGTTTTGATTCTCGACTATCAGTCCCGCCTGGGTATATCTAGGACAAGGAAGCGCCAAAAATTACCTTTGTTCTCCAACTCCTCCCCTCTTTCTGGTCGAAACCTCAGTAGATTTTTGTTGGTAATTGTCGGATTAGGGCTAGGGATTTTTGCCCTGATGCCTCGGTTTCCTGGCTATCAACTGCAAACTTTTCCCGTCAGTTCCCCGATAGAGCTGGGGGACCAGAATTTCGATTCAGATAATCGCGGAATTGTCAATCCTGGCTATGTGAGGGAGGGAGAAGAAGGCAGTGGCACTGGTATCGGAGGAAATCGTACCACAGGACCAGGGGAACTAGATGATACCTTTTACTATGGTTTTGGTAACCAAATTAACCAGAATCTCCGGGGTGAACTCAAGCCTAAGGTAGTATTGCGGGTGCGTTCCCAGTCCCCTGGATTTTGGCGAGTACAGGCGTTTGACCGCTATACTGGCCAAGGATGGGAAATTTCCCGGA
>JAAHHL010000948.1 GCA_010672185.1 Caldora sp. SIO3E6
CAAATGCTCTGGCTCATCAGTAGCTTCCCAATTAGAGATAATCTGCTCTCTCACTACCTGCTCAACTGAACGAGGATGTTTCTTCTCAGACTCAGAAACCAGCAATTGACATAATTTCTGGGTTAGAAAAGGTTGTCCTCCTGTCCAGTACAATATTTCCTTGAGTGTTTCCCAACTGTCGGAGGGCGAAGCATTTGGATTGTCTGATTCGGGTTTTAGCGATAAATTATCGCCCAAATGCTTTGCCCCTACATGTACATCATCAAATTTTTGATTTTGAAGATACGCCACCGCATATTTTGACAATCCCTTGGCTAAGGGTTCAACTTCATGTTGCTGAAAACCATGTAACTCAACTGCACGTCCAATATTAAAGGGTGTCCTATCTTTATCCTCAATTAAATCCCCTGGAGTTGCCACCCCCAACAGCACGAAAGAGAGGCGGTTGTAGACTTTATTTGCTGCTCGTTGGTTGTAGCAAGCTCGAATAAGGGCAAAAAAGTCATCCTTGAAGCTTAATTGTAGAACACTATCGATTTCATCAATAAAGATAACAATCGGTTCGGCAATATAGACAAACAGTACCTCCTGGATAAACTTACCAAAGCACTGCACTGGAGACAGATGTTGGTGTTGTGCCAACCAACGGTACTCATCAAACCTGTCGTAAAGTTCCCACTCAGACACCAAAGCACTAATCAGGCTACCGTACCATTCCCGTGGAGAGATCTCTTGTGAACCCAGTAGGGTAATATCAATAGATGCACAGCAAATACCCTCCTGTTGCAACCGTTTTACCGTTTGCACCTTTAGGGAAGACTTGCCCATCTGGCGGGAATTTAAAACATAACAAAATTCCCCCGCCTTTAAATAGCGATACAACTCCTCATCTGCCTGACGCTTCACATAACTGTCAGCATCAATCGGTAACGCGCCGCCAACTTGATAAGTCTCCATACTATTTAGTTAATTAGTGTGGATAAATTCTCTCTGTGCCCTCTGTGTCTCTGTGGTAAATTTCCTTCATATCATTAAATCGCTCTCGAAAATACTCCCGATACAACCGACAACGGAGAGTTACCTCATTTCCCTGCAAATGCACCAATCCCATACTGTGCAGTTTGTAAGCCAACAGAGATTCTAAACGAATCGAACCATTCGCCTCCACTACTGCCTGTAAAGCATCAACCAAAGTTGGCTGATGTTGTAGCATTTGCCACAAGTGTCGTAAATGATTGCGATAAATCCCCGCTTCCGTGGCAGCATTCTGCAAGACTTTCTCCAAAGAACCACTGCCATTAAACTTAAGATAGTTAAAACATTCCCCAACTAAATAAGGATGTCCCCCAACTAACCCCTGCAACTGTTCCACCTCAGAGGGTGTACAATCGAATTCGTATCCTTGGGCTAACTCCCGAATTTGCTCTGGGGTAAACTCCGGTAGCTCAATCGGCACTCCCACATTAAAAGGAGATTGATTGACATTGAGGGGAATATAAACTTCTGTGGAATGAACCACCACTAATCGCAACCGTTGTAAAATTTTACCCATCTTGGCTTTTTCATGCCAAGCCCGTAACATGCCCAGAAATTCCGAAGCTACCTCACGATGGGGAAAAACTCGGTCAACCTCATCTAAACATAACACCACTGGGGTGTTAATCTGCCGTAGCAAATACCGTTCAAAGTAGTTGGTACAAGCCATTTTACTATTGGCTAATCCTTCATACCAGTAATCGGCTAATCGATTGGGCAATCCTAAACTTTCACTCACACATAAGCCAAACCATTGGAGCAAAGATTTAAGATTAGTAAGCTCTGTATGGTTAGCAAGGTGTAGATTCAAGTACACAGTTTGATACCCCTGCTGAGCAACCCTATCCAATACTCTGGACATCAGTAAAGTTTTCCCCATCAGCGTCGGCGCTTTAACCCGGAGGAGCGCAGCAGAGCGTAAAAGGGTTTCATAGCAGGATTGTTCAATGGGAGGACGTTCTATATAGAGGAAAGAGTCTGTTTCTGGAGCCTCAGTTAAGCAACTGGGTTTATTTGAGGCAAATGCTGAGCTTTTGTCGTCTTTATCATTGCTATTATTATCCTCAAAAACGGCAATCTCTTTCCAGTCTTGCCCCAATCGCTCACTAATTTCTTGAAAATTCAAGACATCTACAGCTCTCCCATTGAGGTAGTTATTAAGAGTTGAGAGAGATATCCATAACTCCTCAGCCAAATCCTTCTGACGAGGATAACCATTGCGCCTAAGGGCTGACTTGACTTTTGGGACATAGTCTGTGTGGACTCTGAGGGAACGGGACATTAGTAGTATTGCCAAAGCTACTACTACCATACTCTTCTTGCCCTACGAGAAAGGCCAACTCAAGTACAAGTCGGGCACAAGTCAGCAGCCTTAAAGCCTTATAGCTCTGAAGAAACTCACTCAGCCGCAAGGGGGTCGGGCGAAGCATTTGGATAGGGATACGCCGGGTCTACGTGCTTAAATTATCGCCCAAATGCTTCGCCCCTACTGCTCCCCAAAGTGTTTCTCCCATTCAATTGGGGGCGGCGTGCAAGATCTAAGTATAACCTTCTTTCCTTCTGCCCTCTGCCCTCTGCCTTCTGCCTTGTTTCTTAAGAGTTAAACACCAAGAGAAGATCTTAACTGTCCACAAGCGGCATCTTTTTCTAAACCACGAGAACGACGTACACTAACGGCAATATTATGTTGCTTTAAGGCATCGACAAAAGCTTGAATCCGCTGAGAACTAGGACGCTGATAGTCCACTTCACTGATGGGATTGTAGGGAATGAGATTAACATGACTCTGGAACCCCCGCAAATGTTTGGCTAATTCCATAGCATGTTCTGGCAAATCATTTAATCCAGCGAGGAGGATGTACTCAAAAGTTACCCGGCGATTGGTTAATTGGACATATTCCCGGCAATCGGCTAACAAAGCTTCTAGGGAATAATGTTTAGCACTAGGGATGAGTTGTTCTCGCAGCTGTTGATTTGAGGCGTGGAGACTGATAGCAAAGGTAACTTGCAGCTGATGTTCGGCAAGTTGGCGGATCCGATGAGGGATGCCTACAGTGGAAATAGTAAGCGATCGCATACCAATTCCCACATCTTGATTAATCGATTTCACTGCTCCCACAACGGCATCTAGATTCAGCAAAGGCTCTCCCATACCCATAAACACTACATTACTTACCCGCTGTCCGAAATCTTCCTGAACCGTCAACACCTGATCCACAATTTCATGATGTGCTAGATTGCGAGTAAATCCCCCTTTACCAGTAGCACAGAAGTCACAGGCCATCGGACAACCCACTTGGGAAGAGACACATACAGTGAGACGCTTAGCTGTAGGAATACCGACAGTTTCGATAATCTGACCATCTGCCAACCGCAGTAGGTACTTCACCGTACCATCTGCTGCTTCTAGACGATAGA
>JAAHHL010000949.1 GCA_010672185.1 Caldora sp. SIO3E6
TGCGAATTTCAGGCTCCTTCAGATACCATTCCTGAACCTCTAGCTTCTCTTGTTGCTGCTTAGGTGTGTGGAACTGGCATCCTGCCAGTAGTAGGTGTGTGGAACTGGTATCCTGCCAGTAGTAGTGTGTGGAACTGGCATCCTGCCAGTAGTAGGTGAAACTGGATCTACCACTACACTAACACCCTCAGCAGTTAAAAAGTTAGTGTTAGGAATTAGGTGTTAGGTATTAGGTTCAACAGAAGATTAATCTTCAGCTGCTTCATAATTCCATTTACCCTATGGAGTAATTTGGTTGAGCCTACGATTGCTCAACCAACTAACTCTGTTTGTCAGCCGCCACGAAAAGATGAGTACCTTTTGTTTATCCTGACCCAAGCAAGGGCAAATTACGAAGATATTCGAGCAACTTTACCTCCGCAACTGCCTACTAATTTTTGTCAATATTTAGACGACACAGTAGTTCGTGTTGGTGGTTTCAACAAATTGCTGGATGCTCAAGGATGGGCGCGTTATTTCAACGAAATTGTCGGCTTATCAGCATTTGTGATTCAATCAACACAGTCTAGAAATTATCCTCGTCTCCCTGAGTATAAACCTGAGCCTTTAGCTGATGGTTACGCTGTATTAGTAGATTACTTCAGCCAGCCAGAAATTGCCTCTGAGTTAAAGCAAGTACTTGGCAGCGATGTCGGCTTAGTCACTTATGCTCAACGCCCCTACTTACTTGCACTATATACTCAGAATGAAAGGGAAGCTAACTCCAAGTTACAGCAGTTAAGCGATCGCGGTTTTACTGGTATCGTAGTTGATAGCCGTAGTGTAATTCTAATTAGACCTGTAGTTCTTTTTTAAGAAATTGTTATTTGTTGTTTGTTGTTTGTCGTTTGTTGTTTGTTGTTTGTTGTTTGTTGTTTGTGAAGAGCAGCACAGCTAAAATGATGAATTGGGTGTAGTATTCTGTCAATCAATAAATGACGGATAAACTCTCTCTCCGCGTCTGGTGTGTCTCCGCGTCTATCTCAACCCAACATTAATAAGGCTGTAGGGGCGGGTTTAGGGTCGCCCTTACAGCGTTTTGCGCTCTAACAAAGTACAGTAGATAGATAAAAGTCCCCCTTTCTAAGGGGGATTTAGGGGGATAAAAATTTCCCCCATAATAGAGCAAACTGCTGTATCACATTTGACAACAATTTTAAGACAAAACCCGCCCAAACGATAACTTTGGGAAAGTCGAACTATTTGCAGCTCTTGTGAATAGGGGTTAAAATCAGGGCGGGTTTTGTACCAAAGTTATCTTGCCTGTTCCCAGATTATCCCTAAACCCGCCCCTACAACGCCCCTATAATAGGTGAATTTAATTTATATTAGATGTAAATCCCTAATTCCCAATTCCCAATTCCCAATTCCAATGAGTCTATGCATTAATCCTAACTGTCCCCATCCCGACAATCCTGATAATAATCTCTTTTGTAAAACTTGTGGTTCGGAATTGCTGCTAGCTGGAAAATATCGGGTGAGTCAGTTACTCAGTGGCAAAGGGGGATTTGGTAGAACTTATGAAGTGAGTCACGGTAGTACTACTAAAGTACTCAAAGTCCTGATTAATCATCAACCTAAAGCGATTGAATTATTTGAGCAAGAAGCGCGGGTTCTGCGACAACTCAATCATCCGGGAATTCCCAGAGGAGACAGATACTTTACTTTCACCCCTAGAGATAGCCAGCAACCTCTACATTGTCTGGTGATGGAGAAGATTGAAGGGTTGGATTTAGAAGAATATCAGAAACAGCGGCAATATCAAGCAATCGCTCAGGATTTGGCTTTAGAATGGCTGATACAATTGGCTCAGATTCTGGATGAGGTGCATCAGCAGCAGTTTTTCCATCGGGATATCAAACCCTCGAATATTATCCTCAAGCCAGATGGACAGTTGGTATTAATCGATTTTGGTACAGTGAGGGAAATTACTGCTACCTACTTAGGGAAACAAGCAGCAGGACAAGTAACCGCGATCGCTTCCTTTGGCTATACTCCCCCAGAACAACTTCACTTTCAAGCAGTACCCCAATCGGATTTTTTTGCCTTAGGACGTACCTTTGTCTTTCTGTTAACGGGAAAGGAGCCGAGTGATCCAGCAATTTATGACCCTATCAAGAATAAGTTCAACTGGCGTGAGCAGACTCCTCATCTGCTACCGGGATTGGCAGATTTAATTGATCAATTGATGATGCCTGCCGCCGAAAAACGTCCGGCGAATACCCGAGTCATCTTACAACGGTTAGCAGAGATCGATCATCTACTCAATCCGCCACTTCCTCCTAGGAAAAACCGGGTTTCTTCCTCGATAGGACAAGGAAATATCAGCATTTCCTTACAAAAAACCCAGCTTCCTCGCCGAGGTTCTAGTTCACCTCAACAAGGGAAGATCCACCTCCAATCCTTTGACTTTGAAGTAGTAACAGTAGACTCCTTTGGTAACGAAAAGAGTCGTAATCGTCGTCAGGCAAAGTGTTTTACCGAAGACTTAGGCAATGGGATTATCCTGGAGATGGTTGCAATCCCTGGTGGTACTTTTACTATGGGTTCTCCAGGTACAGAGAAACAGAGAAATATTAACGAAAGTCCCCAGCACACAGTCACAATCCAACCTTTCTATATGGGGAAATTTACGGTAACTCAAGCACAGTGGAAAGCAGTGACTGCCTTACCTAAAACTCAGTATGGTCATTATTTAAGTACTGATCCATCTAATTTCAAAGGTAATAATTTGCCAGTAGAGAATGTATCATGGCATGACGCCCGAGAGTTTTGTTCCCGACTCAGTAACAAAACCGGATGTACCTACCGGTTACCGAGTGAGGCAGAGTGGGAATATGCCTGTCGCGCTGGTACTACTACTCCTTTCCACTTTGGAGAGATAATTACCACTGATTTGGCTAACTACGACGGTAACCATACCTATGGTCTTAGTCCAAAGGGAATGTGCCGAAATAAAACTACCCCAGTCGGTAGTTTTCAAGTAGCCAATAACTTTGGTTTGTACGACATGCATGGTAATGTTTTTGAATTGTGTGAGGATCATTGGCATGGTAATTACCAAGGAGCACCAACAAATGGTTTTGCTTGGTCAGAAAATGTTTATAATGGTCATTATTCTTGGCTTCCATATGATTTGCTTCTGCGTGCTTGGCTTCTGCGTCGTCGGCTCCAGCGTGGGGGTTCTTGGGCCAGTGTTCCACAGTTCTGTCGATCTGCACTTCGTGTCAGGTATGAGGCGGGCATCAGGCTCAACCTCCTTGGTTTTCGGGTAGTGTGTTCCTAACTTGTGATGTAATACTCAGTAGCTCTAAGGTTAGGAAATTCGTCTTCCTTGTACTTTTCGAGCCTACAATCTGTAGCCATGCTCTTTGCCCCATTGTATCCAGGCTCCGGCCATTTCGGTTAAA
>JAAHHL010000095.1 GCA_010672185.1 Caldora sp. SIO3E6
TCTCAAAGTCAACTCCGAAACGTTGCTCTTAGTCCAGATGGAGAACATCTGGCTACAGCGGGAAGGGATGGTACGGCTCAAATTTGGGACTTGTCTGGGCAGCAGTTAGTAGAACTGAACCCTCACCAAGCTACGATCAACAGTATTAGTTTCAGTCCCGATGGACAATATCTAGCTACCGCAGATAAGGATGGTGTAGCTCACATCTGGAACTTATCTGGGCAACAGTTAGCTAAATTAACCGGTCATACTGAATCTATCTGGAGTATCAGCTTTAGTCCAGACGGGCAACGCCTAGCTACCGCAGGCAAGGATAGTCAAGTCATACTTTGGAGTTTGTCTGGGGAGCAACTAAAGCAATTTCAGACTAGCCAAGATGGGATTTTTAGTATCAACTTTAGTCCTGATGGGGAGCGCCTAGTTACTGCTGGCGCAGATACCACAGTACGATTGTGGAACTTGTTTGGTAAGCAACTAGCTAAATTTAACACTCATCAGGGGGGAGTGGTGAGTGTCAGTTTTAGCCCCGATGGGCAGCGCTTAGTGACAGCGGGGCAGGATGGTACAGCAAAGCTGCTATTGTTGTCAGGACTACAGATTAGTCAATTTAAGGGACATCAGGGAAGAATTTACAGTGCTAGCTTTAGTCCCGATGGCAAGTATGTAGCAACCGCAGGCAAAGATGGTGTAGTGCGGCTGTGGCAGGTTGAAGGTTTAGATGAACTGCTGGAGAGAGGTTGCCACTGGCTCCAAGATTACTTCACGAACCATCCTCAAGTTTACGAAACACAACAATTCTACTGTAGGGGCGTTTTGGCCGATAATCTGTAGGGGCGTAGCATTTGAAGTAATTATAATGTGTTCAATCCAAATGCTACGCCCGGATGCTACCCCCTTGTTCCAATATTTCACAAAAAATGGTTAACACACCGTCTGTAGGGGCGTAGCATTTGAGGGACAATTAAAGAACATGCAACGAAATGTGTTCAATCCAAATGCTACGCCCGGATGTTAACCCCTTGTTCCAATATTTCACAAGAAGTAGTTAACACACCGTCTGTAGGGGCGTAGCATTTGGGCGATAATTAAAGAATATGCAAGAAATGTGTTCCATCCAAATGCTACGCCCGGATGTTAACCCCTTATGCCAATATTTCACAAAAAATGGTTAACGTGCCGTCTGTAGGGGCGTAGCATTTGGGCGACAATTAAAGAATATGCAACGAAATGTGTTCCATCCAAATGCTACGCCCGGATGCTACCCCCTTGTTCCAATATTTCACAAAAAATGGTTAACGTGCCGTCTGTAGGGGCGTAGCATTTGAGGGAGAATTAAAGAACATGCAAAAAATGTGTTCCATCCAAATGCTACGCCCGGATGTTAACCCCTTATGCCAATATTTCACAAAAAATGGTTAACGTGCCGGGGGCGAAGCATTCGGATTCGATGATGTTGGTGATCTGGGAAATATTTTCCCCCGAATGCTTCTCCCCTACAGGGATATCTTCGAGCCAAATAACAAATGACAAATGACAAATGACAAAACCGACATACGAAGGGTATTGCGATGGAAAAAAACCTACTTACCGAGTCAGGGAAAAATACGAAGGTACTAATATCTATGTCCAAAATGCGAAATCCTTGCTGACAAAAGCCTCTGGTTTCATCAAAGGTTATGATTTCTCTCTCAATCCTTACCGGGGTTGCCAATACGGATGCAGTTATTGTTATGCTACCGCTTTTAGTCCCAATAGTCAAATGCGTCAGGATTGGGGTAACTGGGTAATTATTAAAGAAAATGCTCCTGAACTATTGAAGAAAGAACTTATTCGATGGTACAAGAAAAATCCGGATCGACCTCCCCGGATCTATATGAGTACTGTTACCGATCCTTATCAACCGATTGAAGCCAAAGAAAGACTAACTCGCAGCTTGTTAGAAGTGATGCAGGAGTACCCAGTTATCCTAGTGATTCAGACTCGTAGTCCACTGATTACTAAAGATATTCCTCAATTGCAACGGATTCAACATCTGCGGGTTAATCTGACTATTCCCACAGGCAGCGAACAAGTGAGGAAAGATTTTGAGCCGCGATCGCCTAGTATTAAAGCTAGACTGAATGCAGTTAAGCTAATTAGAGAAAGTATAGACGATACCAAGGGTTTTGTTCCCAAAATTTCCATTACCATCACTCCTACCCTACCAACTCCAGTGGCTGAGCAGGAAGCTTTTATTAAGCAGTTAAACATTGCTGACAGGATAGTGATTCAGGAGTTTCATGCTAGTAGTCGTGGCTCCTTAGTTGCATCAACTCGTCCAGAAGCCTTAGCCCTCAAGCAGAAATATTCTTGGTGGTATGATAATGAACAAGAAAATTATCAGCAGTTTAAGGACAAATTAACGTCTCTGCTGCCTGGGATTGAGATTAGGGAAGGAAAAGCAGGCTTTAGCTATGATTAATCCACTTGCCAATTGGTGGCGTTCATATCAGTTTCGTGCTGCTCTGAAACAGGGGAGCCAACATCTTGCTCGGCAACAATTGCAAAAGATACAAAGCTCAGGAGCCAGACTATCATTATTGGAGCAACTGTTTAAGGATAAGCTGCAATCTGAAGCATCTCTTTATGATGCCAAGAAAATCATCAAGAATTTACGTATCAGCCGACAGCAATCGACCGTTGGCTTAGAAGCAGAACCAGCAACTCAAAGGTACGATATTGAGCAGTCTCTAGCAGAAAAACAGCAAGAAATTGCTTCCTTACAGGAACAGGTTGAAAAACTATCTCACCAAAGGGAACAACCATTAATCACACCCAATCAAGAGCTAATTGCAGCTATCACTAGTCAGTTTCAACTAAATGCCATAGATGAGAATCTACTCCAATGTACTGGAATTGATGAACAAACCTTTTATGAGCTGGAAAGTAATTTGGTTACCTACTTAGAGTCTGAGTTTGAGGGTTATACTCCTCAAAGCAGTCTCTACTCAAGTTTAACCGCTGCCTATGAGGATATCAATCTATTAACAAAGGGTCAAGACCCTCATTATAACTCCCCGTTAACTCCTCACGTATACTTCATGCTTTATTTTTTAGAGAGTGTATACAGTGCTTACATAGCTTGGTTTTTCGTCTACCAGTCTGGATTGCTACCTACTAGGATGGAGCTGCTAGATATCGCTGCCGGTTCAGGATCTTTGTTTTATGGTTTATTTTACTTTTTAAGAACTGCCACTAATTTTACTCCCTTGTCTCAAAATATTATTTGTTACTGCTCTCTAGAACAAGAGCCTTGGTTACAGTATCATGGTCGAGAATTCTGGCAACAGTATGTAGAACCAAACACCACAGCTACAGTTAATAGTTACTTCCGATTTAATGCTGCTGACTTATTCATCTATGGCAGCAATAGCGACGGAAACCGAGAGCTGCCTAAGAATTTTTTTGACTTTATCACAATTTCTCACTGTATTTTTGCGGATCAAGAGAAACGGCAAGAATCTCATCAGATTTATCGACGAATATTTAATGAAAGTCTCAAAGATAACGGTTATGTGTTACTAGTAGTTCAAGGAAGAAGACTATTTAAAACCTACGGCTATAGATTGACAGAAAATCCAGCTGAAGAGCAAAATCTGATGAGATGTTTTCTTGATGAGCTAGGCTTGAAGCTAGAATGGTACAAGTATCTTAGCTCAACTGGAAAACGAACACCTATACAAAAAACAAAATTTGCTAAATTTGCTGCTAAAAATTTGCCACCAAATACATATATGAATCCCTTAATTAGGCAATATCTTAAACGCAGATTTGACTCACATTATGTGCTAGATGACTATGTAGTTCTAGGGAAAAAATAATCTGTAGGGGCGTAGCATTTGAGCGACAATGTAAGAATATACAACGAAATGTGTTCAATCCAAATGCTACGCCCGGATGTTAACCCCTTGTGCCAATAATTTACCAAAAAATGGTTAACGCACCGAGGGCGAAGCATTCGGATACCATAATTTGGGTGAGGTGGGAAATATTTTCCCCCGAATGCTTCGCCCCTACACCGAATGCTACCCCCTTGTGCCAATAATTTACCAAAAAGTGGTTAACGCGCCGTCTGTAGGGGCGTAGCATTTGAGGGACAATTCAAGAACATGCAAAAAATGTGTTCAATCCAAATGCTACGCCCGGATGCTACCCCCTTATCCCAATATTTAACAAGAAGTGGTTAACGTGCCGTTTGTAGGGGCGTAGCATTTGAGGGACAATTAAAGAACATGCAAAAAATGTGTTCAATCCAAATGCTACGCCCGGATGCTACCCCCTTGTTCCAATAATTTACCAAAAAGTGGTTAACGCGCCGTCTGTAGGGGCGTAGCATTTGAGGGACAATTCAAGAACATGCAACGAAATGTATTCAATCCAAATGCTACGCCCGGATGTTACCCTCTTGTACCAATAATTTAACAAGAAGTGGTTAACGCGCCGAGGGCGAAGCATTCGGATACCACAATCTTGGTGATGTGGGAAATATTTTCACCCGAATGCTTCTCCCCTACAGGGTTTTTTGAGGGACAATGTAAGAACATGCAACGAAATGTATTCAATCCCAATGCTACGCCCGGATGTTAACCCCTTATTCCAATATTTAACAAGAAGTGGTTAACGTGCCGAGGGCGAAGCATTCGGATACCACAATTTGGGTGAGGTGGGAATGATTTTCCCCCGAATGCTTCGCCCCTACACCCGGATGCTAACCCCTTATCCCAATAATTTACAAAAAATGGTTAACGCGCTGAGGGCGAAGCATTCGGATGCCATGATATTGGTGATATGGGAAATATTTTCCCCCGAATGCTTTGCTGCTACGCACCATGCTACGCAAACGCCCCTACACCGAATGTCTTCCATCCAAATACTACTTCCAAATGCTATGCTGCGATCGCACCATGCTACGCAAACGCCCCTACATGGTTAACGTGCTGATGACGAAAAAAATTCTTTCCTTGGGACTGCCTTCTGCGCTTTGTCTTCTCACACTAGTTGGCTGTAATTTTTTTAAAAGACCTCTGTCGTCGAAAAAGATATCCCAGAAAATAGAGAAAAGTGTTGTTCCGATTTACTATAAGGGAGGACATGGCAGTGGCTTCTTTGTTTCTGGTAGACAAGGGGTTTGTACAGTTCTGACTTCTCGTCACGTCGCCTTAGCAGCAGAAAACTTAAAAATTAAAACCAAAGACCCGCAAAGCTGGAATGTAGGCAGTATTCGACCTTTCCCCCATCATGATTTGGCTCTGGTGGAGTTTGCACCAAAAGGCAAGAGTTGCCCCTATCCCAGCCTACCTCTGGGAGACTCAGATCGAGTTACTCAAGGAGATCAAGTCTATGTTTCCGGCTATTATGCAGACAAGAACGACTTTTTGTTAGACAACTTTCTCCATGGTAATGTTACCACAATTGCAGAATTACCAGAAGGTTATGGTATTGCTTACGATGCCAACACAGTGGAAGGCATGAGTGGAGGGCCAGTGGTAAATGAAAGAGGAGAAATTATTGCCATTCATGGACGCCGCGATATCGACAACACTTATGAGTTTAAATGGGGCATTCCCTCTAATATTTATCTAGCTAATCTGGCTCAAGTTGCTCCAGTTGCAGTGGCTCCTAGTTTAAGTCAAGATACCGATACCTTGGATAACAGGAATTTACCTATCTGGGCAATTCCACTAATCATATCCGGTACTTTGTGTGGATTGGTGTTGGTAGCCGCGAAACCTGTCTTTTCTTTTTGGTGGTTTATTCGAGGCAATATACAAAGTGGTTCAGACAAATACGAAGAAGCGATCGCTTCGTTTGATAGAGCCATTGAAATTAAACCTAACTTTGCTGGGGCTTGGCAGGAGCGAGGCGAGGCGCTAGAGAAGTTAGACAAATATGAAGAAGCGCTCGCTTCCTATGATAAAGTTCTCGAGATTAAACCTGACGATTCTTGGGCTTGGTATAAGCGAGTCTGTGCGCTAGAGAAGTTAGACAAATATGAAGAAGCGCTCGCTTCCTATGATAAAGTCCTCGAGATTAAACCTGACGATTCTTTGACTTGGTATAAGCGAGGCTGGGCGCTAGAGAAGTTAGACAAGTACCAAGAAGCGTTCGCTTCCTACGACAAAGCGCTGGAAATTAAGCCTGACAATGCTTTTGTTTGGTATAAGCGAGGCTCGGTGCTAGAGAATCTCAAACGCGACGATGAAGCCCTCGAATCTTACGAGAAAGCGATTCTATTCGACTCTGACAACTACACTGCGATTAAAAACCGCAAGAGACTGTTGAAGAAATTGGGGCGATAGAATTTTTTCCTACCGTAGCACCTTCCTTCAGAGGAAATCACTTCAATTCTTAATTCTTAATTCTCAAACCGGTCTTCTTCCGCCAATAAACTCTCCACATACACCTCTGGTGATTCTTTAGAAAGAGTATCCACCTTCGCACCACTGCTATTTTGGTAAACCCCATCGCTGCCTTTTAAAGCTGCTGTCATCTCCCGCAAAGTTTCGTAGGGTTCAGCCTCTGGTTTCAAGGTAATCAACAAGGGACAATTATCGCCACTGGATTTTGTATAAGCGCAAATCACATACTGACTTGGCGTCGCCGGATCTGTACGATAAGCAAGTTTAGTTAACCCATCTTCACGATAGAGTTCCAACTTCCGGGCAATTTCATCGCAGCGTTTAGCAGGAGTCCAATTTCCCCCCAAACCTGTCACCATTTTTAACCAAGGTTTGGTTTCCCGATCATTACGATACATCACTGTCCAAATTTCGCCACCTGTAGCGATATCCGGCTGCAAATCGCAGGAAAAACGGTCTTGTTTGCCAAAGATCACCGTAACCCATTCCATTTTCACCGCAACAGCTAAACTAGCAGTAGCAAGCAAGATACCGATTATGCCAATAACTAATTGTGCGAAATTAAACCCTTTATTGTCCGACATTGAAATACGCCTTTGTTGCCTAAAAAACAGTTGCTCCTGATTTGAAGTTCTACAGCAGTATACCAATCTATTACGGAAATCTTGGTTGTGATTTGATGATATTGGTGAATAATCCGTAGGGGCGTAGCATTTGAGGGACAATTAAAGAATATGCAAAAAATGTGTTCCATCCAAATGCTACGCCCGGATGTTAACCCCTTATGCCAATAATTTACAAAAAAATGGTTAACGCACCGAGGGCGAAGCATTCGGATACCATAATTTGGGTGAGGTGGGAAATATTTTCGCCCGAATGCTTTGCTGCTACGCACCATGCTACGCAAACGCCCCTACACCAAATGCTACCCCCTTATGCCAATAATTTACAAAAAAATGGTTAACGTGCCGAGGGCGAAGCATTCGGACACCACAATTTGGGTGAGGTGGGATAGATTTTCGCCCGAATGCTTTGCCCCTACAGGTAGGGTTGGATAATCAATCAATTGGTTTAAATTTCTGAATATTTTCCTCATCGCTATCCCAATTTAGAGGATTGTCCCTGATGTATCGCCTGATATTAAGATAAGCTTCCTCATTGCGGATAATTTCATCATAGTAATTTCTATGCCAAATTGTACCTCGGTTACGATTGATTCGATTTACGCGGCGCGTTGTCACGGATTTAAAGTTTTGAATGATGGCTCCCAAGGAACCAGATTTAGTCCCCTTGGGTAAACTTGGTTCAGTCGTTAATTTCTGAGAGCTTAATCTCGTCAAACCAATATTATGGCAATTTTCCTTGATGACAATAATCCCATGAATATGGTTAGGCATGACAACAAAAGCATCCACTTCAATAAAAGGAAAGTGATGTGGTAAGCCATTCCAAACTGCTTGTACTGTATCACCGGCAAGGTTAGGATGCATCACCCCATCAATAATTTCTCCCAGTAAACACCGCTTTTGATGACAGCAAATAGTGACATAATAAGCACCAACCTGTCGATAATCGTAATTCTTGAGACGAATTGATTGACGGTGGTGTTTGTCTGGATTATATGTCATAACGAGTTTACCGCAAGCAATCCTACTGTAGGGACATCGTATTTAAAGTAATAATACCGTAGGGGCGTAGCATTTGAGGGACAATTAAAGAACATGCAAGAAATGTGTTCAATCCAAATGCTACGCCCGGATGCTCACCCCTTTTTCCAATAATTTCCCAAAAAATGGTTAACGCGCCGTCTGTAGGGGCGTAGCATTTGAGGGACAATTAAAGAACATGCAACGAAATGTGTTCAATCCAAATGCTACGCCCGGATGCTACCCCCTTTTTCCAATATTTCACAAGAAGTGGTTAACATGCCGAGGGCGAAGCATTCGGATACCATGATTTTGGTGAGGTGGGAAATATTTTCCCCCGAATGCTTCTCCCCTACAGGGTTTTTTGAGGGACAATTAAAGAACATGCAACGAAATGTGTTCAATCCAAATGCTACGCCCGGATGCTACCCCCTTTTTCCAATATTTAACAAAAAATGGTTAACGCGCCGAGGGCGAAGCATTCGGATACCATGATTTTGGTGAGGTGGGAAATATTTTCCCCCGAATGCTTCTCCCCTACACCGAATGTCTTCCATCCACATACTACGCCCAAATGCTATGCCGCTGCGCACCATGCTACGTAAACGCCCCTACAGTGTTGGTTGATTGATGGTTGCTAGAATTGAAGAGAGGGGCTAGTAACTAAACCATTGGTTAACTTTTACCTGAAAAATGATTACTTGTACAAACTGTGGAAAAGTCAATCCCGCTGATGGGCGTTTTTGTTCCAGCTGTGGTATGCCGATAACCCAATCAAATACTAGCACCCCATCGGGCTATTTAAACTCTGGCACTCGTTTGCGCGATCGCTATATTATTAAACGAGAACTAGGGCAGGGAGGATTTGGCAGAACTTACCTAGCCGAGGATACAGGGCGTTTTAATGAGCTGGTTACCCTCAAAGAGCTGACGCCAACTAATCAGGGAACTTTTGCCCTTCAGAAAGCAGAGGAGCTTTTCCAACGGGAAGCGGTGATGTTGCACAAACTCTCTTCACCTCAAATTCCCCGGTTTTGGGAATTCTTTCGCGAGGGAAGAAAGCTATTTTTAGTCCAAGACTACATTGAAGGCAAAACTTACCAGTCTTTATTAGAAGAGAGAATCGCCATTGGACAAACCTTTAGTGAAGCAGAAGTTATCCAAATTTTTCAACAACTGCTGCCAGTTTTAAGTTATATCCATACTGTAGGTGTCATTCACCGGGATATTTCTCCTGATAATATTATCTGTCGTGCTCGAGATAATACACCGGTGTTGATTGACTTGGGTGGTGTCAGACAAATTCTAGAACCAACCGCTGCCCATTCTCAACATCCTCCCGATTATAGTAGCCTAACTCGCTTAGGTAAAGTTGGCTATGCTCCTGAAGAGCAACTGCGGTTAGGTATTGCTGCTCCTCATTGTGATTTGTATGCCTTGGGAGTCACTGCTATAGTTTTGCTGACGGGGAAACAACCCCAGGATCTGATCGATCCCAATACCCTAGATTGGCTTTGGCAAAAAGAGCTTTCCCTGAGCCAGCAGATGAGTCATATTCTCTCCCATATGGTTGCTCAACAACCTTCTGAGCGTTTCCACTCAGCTGAGGAAATTCTGCAACAACTGCCAGATTTCTCAGCCACACAAATGAGCGGTACTATCGCTGTAACACCACAATCGGGGCAATACCAACCTACACCGGTAAATAATTCTGGTTGCGGCAAAGTTTTTGATGAATCTGTTAAAGTTCCCCAAGAAATTGTTGGTTGGAATTGGGGAGCCTTTTGGTTGCCAGGTTGCTGGTGTCTTTCCAATCAAGTTTGGATTGGACTAACCGCTTGGGTTGATATCAGTTTTATTACTCTTCCTTTCACTTTTGGTCTAACTTGGCCAATTGTGGGTATAGTTTTAGGTATTAAAGGCAATGAATGGGCTTGGAAAAGCAGAAATTGGAAGAGCATCAAGGATTTTCAAAACCATCAACGGGGATGGGCGTTGATTTCCTGGTTGATTGTTACCATTATTACTGGTTTGCTCTTGTTGATTATTGCACTTATTTTAATTTTCGGTATTACTGTATTTGGATAGACAGTAGTAGGACTTCAGTCCAAAAATAAGCAAGCCCTATTTAGAAGTCCCTAATCTCTTGAAGGGAGTAATGATAGCAGAAAGCACAACGAGAACTCCCCCACCACAAAAAGTAACTCCAAACAAGTAACCAATCCAACGGTTATCCTGCCTTATACTTAAGCTTACTTGCGTCGGATCTTCGACAAAGCGGCGGATTTGTTCTACTTGCTGCTGTTTGCTTGCTATCCCCGATCCGTAAATATTAGTCAAAGGAATAGTACCCTCTGCTGTCAATAGCTCGATCCGATAAGTTGCATTTATAACTCTCTCTTTCTTCCGATAAGTTGCACTTCTATCACTCCCTCTCTTGAGTTTTGCACCTTGTAAGGATTTAATGGGAATTGTGGTAACATCTGAACCCAAGACCCCATTAGAAGTTATTTGGCATTGACCTTGATTGCTAGAAGGTCTAAGACGCTTGCACTCCAAAGTAGTTAGATTAACAAAAACAAGCAGAGCTATGCCACCGGCTCCCATTAGGAGCAAACCGTAGAAAAACTGACCGAAGCAACCAAGAGGCTTAGAGTTGTTAGACATGATAGGTGGAGTCTACTTTTAAGCATATCTGCTAGGGTAAGCGAGGTAGCCAATTTCTGCTGTATTAGCTCTCACTCCCTTATTACCCTCATCTCTCCATCCCTAATGACCAAGATCACCAAATAAAAACCGGAATCTTCATCCTAGTATCCGAAGAAATTATTAGACAAGAGAGAACCACCTAAGGAAAAGCTAATTCGACAGGTTCTCTAGTAGCTAATTACTGACAAAGATACCATGAAACTTAAGTCCATCTCCATCATTTCAGGTCTATTCGTACTGGGTTTAACTACTATTTCTGGTTCAGTTATTGGTTTGCAGGCTACGGGAATCAATAACGATACTAGCAATCATCTAACTGATGTTGCCCAGGTTATCTATCCCGAAGGCTATTTCAAGAATAATGAATGGGGTGTTCGCCTGGAATATAAGAATGGTACTTTTAACTACTTTGGCGAAAACCTGAAGACTGGTAATAATCTGGCTTTGACCGGTTGTCACGTCTCAGGGAGCAGACGACGTTACACTTATACTTTCATTAACCAAGATTACCAATATATCATTGCCCATCGCCCTAATGACCCTAATCTAGTTCGTTTAAAAGTAATTGACCCCAACGGACGTACCATCTTAAATCGGTTGATGGATAAAGTTGGCAATGATTACGATGTTTAGTAGTTAATCAGCGTTTTTTCCACTCTTTAGCCACTTGGTCAATACTATAGAAACGCTGCCAAAACAAATCTACTAGCTTGCGGGGCAAAAGTTTGGTCATAAGCAACAGCATTGCCCCACCACCAGTTGCTGCAACATAGCGGGGACGAGGGTTTTTTTCCGTAAGTGTCTTCTCAATTACTACTGCTACTTGTTGAGCACTCCAAGTCAGAGCAGCAGTGCGTTGTTCTATTGCTTTAAGTGCTGCAATTGTCGCACGATAAGGGGTTTTTTCTGGTTCCGGTATAGTCTTTTCTACCTGCTCACTCACAACCTGAAAAAATTCGGTCTTTACCGGTCCTGGTTCAATCACACTGACTTTAATATTAAACCCTTCTAACTCCATACGTAAGACATCACTAAGGGCTTCTAAGGCAAATTTTGAAGCACTATACATTCCCCCAGAGGGAAACGCCAGAAGTCCCCCCAAAGAACTAATGTTGATAATTCGTCCACCTCCTTGGTGGCGCATGGTAGGTATTAAAGCTTGAGTTAGGGTTAATGGTCCATGAAAATTGACAGCGAACTGCTGTTTGGCGTACTCTGGCGGAATTAGTTCCACTGGTCCCATTTGCCCATAACCTGCATTATTAACTAGAGCATCAACTCGACCAAAATTAGAGAGAGCCGATTGGGCTAAAGTTTGCACCTGTTCTAATTGAGCCATATCTGTGGGAACCACCAAGACTTCAGCACCGGCTTTACGGCAATGGGTTGCCACTGCCTCTAATTTTTCTTGGTTACGAGCAGCGAGTACCAAACGAATACCCAAAAATTCAGTAGTTAACCGTTGTGCCAAGGCAGCACCAATGCCAGTGGAAGCACCAGTAATTAAGATTACTTGTTCAGCTAAAGGGAGAGACTGAGTCATTTTTAAATGTATAGCAAAAGGCAGAGGGCAAAGGGCAGTACTGCAAGCAGAAACCGCAGGCTAGGCAGAAGGGAAAAGATGGACAGGTAAAAGTCTGCTGCACTTGGCGTTGTCCTAATCCCCTTGGCAACTGCTATCGATTAGGTTAGCGATATTGCCATGCTTGCCAAACTGAGAGAAGTTTGGTTAGTTGATGCCTTTTTGTCCGATTCGAGGAATTATACCAAATCAGCATAATGCCGTGATGTTCCACATTGTAGAGACCTTGTATGCAACGTCTCAGAGCGGGTTTTAGCGGTTTGAACAAAAAAATTTTGCTCAGACCCTTGACAGTTTATGTAGTATGTTTGTAGTATAAATACAGAGCGAACAAGAAAGAGCTCAAAAGCAGCTCAACACTATCGCTCATCCTGAACCTTGATAACTGAATATGTAATACATCTTTTAATGAACCTTTGGATAAAACGGTGTTTACTTCTGATGGGGGATCAGCCCCTTGGCTAATTCCCCACAAGGTAAACCACCAATCCATCCAGAGTTCAGTAGATCAACTGCTGATTACCTGGGGCTGTAGCTCAATTGGCTAGAGTACCCGCCTGTCCAGCGGGTGGTTGCGGGTTCGAGTCCCGTCAGCCTCGTTCAGCAGTTATCTCAGGGTGAGTATCAATACTGCTCGGTTAAGAATTGATCCCCCCAACCCCCCTTGAAAAAGGGGGGCTCTTGTTCCATTGGTGTCAACTTAAGGTGAAACCCTTATCCCGCCTGGAACTTAAGTTCCAGGCTAATAGCTCAAGTCCATTAAAATGGACTAAATTTTTCGGATTTATTTAGTCATCTTTAGATGACTTGAGCTATTAGCCTCATCATTTAAATA
>JAAHHL010000950.1 GCA_010672185.1 Caldora sp. SIO3E6
GCTTTGCCAGAACACTGATTAGGGTTATTATATGGTGCGGTCGAAGTTCCATCAACCTAACTAGTAGTCTAGCTCTAACAGGGGATATCACATTGGTCATGCATGGGAAGGAATTGTATGTCTATCTTAGAGTTAAGCACCAGCAACGGGACAATCACAGAATCACTGCTCAATGGACGTTATCAACCGGTTGAAGTTATAGAAAATCGGGGATTGGGTCAAACCTTTATTGCTCTCGATACCCAAAAACCGGAGCGTCCTGAGTGTATTATTAAACAACATCAGCTCCTCAATAACCACCGCGAATGTCTAGAAGCAGCCAGACATCTCTTCAAAACGGAGGCGCAAACCCTAGAAACTTTGGGTTCCCATGACCAAATTTCCCAGCTGTTAGATTATTTTGAAATCGAGCAAAACTTTTATTTAGTACAAGAATTCATTTTTGGACATCCCCTAGGTGCAGAATTAGCTCCTGATGGGCGTTGGACTGAAGGTGAGGTAGTTATGCTGCTGCAGGAAGTACTCGAGATTCTGGAATATGCTCACAGCCAGGGAGTCATTCATGGTGCGATTCAGCCAGATAATCTGATCCGACGAGAACAGGATGGTAGATTAGTTTTAACCGACTTCAGTACCATTAGGCAAGTACGAGCTCCCTTGTTACCACCTCAGGAACAAGTTTGTTTAACCATGTCTATGGGTGCTCTAGAGTATATGTCGGCGGAGCAGTTACGGGGAAAACCTCGCCCTAGTAGTGATATTTATGCCCTAGGTATGATTGCAATTCAAGGGCTAACAGGGATGAGACCCGATCAACTACCAGAAGATCGAGAGACTGGAGAAGTTGTTTGGCAAAAAGAGGCAAAAGTCAGTAACGCGATCGCTGCAATTCTTTCTAAGATGGTAAGTTACCATTTCAAAGACCGCTATCAATCAGTAACTGAAGTCCAAGAAGCTTTTAAATCCTTGGAAGGTTCTGAGCCTTCTGCTCCTCCGAAGAAAATCAGTCAGTATGTTAATCTCAAAACAGCTGGAGTTGCCACTTCCCTAGCTTTAGCAGTTGGAGGCTACTCTTTTCTACAGCACTACAATCCTCTTAATCCAGGAATTAATACCCTAGCAGAGGCACAGCAAAAGTATCAGGCAGGAGAGTTAGAAGAAGCTATCGAGCTAGCGGAGTCTATTGGGAATAATAGCGCTGCCTATGAAGATGCTCAAGCAGCGATCGCACTATGGCAGGAAAACTGGGATCTTGAGCAAGAAGCTGAAGGATTACTACGACAGGCTTACACCCAAGCCATCAACAAAGATTTTACTGGGGCATTAAAAACCTTCAAGCAAATCCCTAAAGGAACCAAAGCCTACGCTACAGTCCAAGACAAAACTGCTGAGTACAAACAAAAGCAACAAGTTAGAGCCCAATACTTTTTACATCAAGCTTACAATCAAGCAATTGATAAAAACTTTACCGCAGCCTTGGAATCTTTACGACAAGTTCCACGAGGTACTACGGTATACGCTCAAGTTCAGCAAAAAATTGCTGAATATGAAGAAAAGCAGCAGGTTAAGGCAGACTATCTGTTGCATAGAGCTAATAACCGAGCTATTGTGAGAGACTTTACTGGTGCATTGGATTATCTCCGACAAATTCCAGAAGATACTCCTGCATACTCTCAAGCTCGAGAAAAAATTGTGGAGTATACTGCCCAGCAAGATAGTCAAGATAGTTCAGAGCAAGAAGAAACAGCAAACACTTCCTCCAATGATGCTTCTACCGCTACCCAACCCTTCAATGAAGAGCCATTTACCAGCAGTAATCATGATAGTGGAGATAATACAGAAGATTTGTTTTCAGGGAATGATTTTTTTGGCTCAAGCTTCAACCCTGGTAGTAGCCTCCAAGAAATTATTCCAGAACAGTAAAATTTAGAATTTAGAATTTAGAATTTAGAATTTAGAATTTAGAATTTAGAAAAAACTACTATCCTACGATTACTTGAGATATAGCAACCGCCCTGGCGATTAGGACAAGGGGCTTAAGCCCCTTGTTAACTTGCCTTACCTGAGAATGTCTTAACCGCCCTGGCGACTGCTATATCATTAGCCATTATCAATTAGCCATTATCAATTATCCATTAGCCATTATCAATTATCCATTATCCATTATCCATTATCAATTATCCATTATCCATTATCCATTATCAAGGTTTAATGGTTTTAGGTTAAGAACTTAAAATATCCCATTACCTAAAACCTAAAACCTAAAACTTAAAACTTTCAGTAAGCACCATTACCTTTCGGAGAAATTATTACACCAATTGTCTTAACAACTAGCCATATATCCATCCAAACATTTTTAAAGTTGACGTAGTAAACATCGATCTGCACGCGACGCTGATAAGGAATGTCATTGCGTCCTGAAACTTGCCATAGACCAGTAATACCAGGTCTAATGGTCAGAACTTTATCCATGTGACGCCCGTATTTGGGCAATTCTTCTGGTACTAAGGGTCTGGGGCCAACAACACTCATATCTCCCTTTAAAACATTCCAAAACTGAGGAAACTCATCTAAGCTAGTGTACCGGAGAAATTTACCAATTCTAGTAATTCTTGGGTCTTGTTTGAGTTTAAAATTATCCTCAAATTCCTCCCGCAGATCAGGGGAGTCTGCCATCATATCTGATAGCATGTCTTCTGCATTAGTCACCATTGTTCTGAATTTAATGCAACCAAAATGCTTGTAATCTTTACCAACCCGTTCCTGGACATAAAAAATTGGTCCTGGAGAATTGATGGCAATCAGTACAGCAAGTAGCAGGTAAACGGGACAAAACAAGATCAAAATGGAAAGGGAAAACACTACATCAAACAGCCGTTTGGCGAATTCTCCGTCTAAGCGATGTCGCGACAGAACTTTATGTCTGCTCCTGAAAGCGAGTGGCTGAAAACCTCGCTTCACGAACGCTCGCAATATCCTGACGGAGATAAGTTGGCTTTGGGCAGTCATCTTAACTCCTTCACTTCACACCACACGTCATGATCATAAAGCCACAAGACACTTGCTAAAGTGCAGAGCGCTCTAGAAACTGAAATTTATTCGCAAAAAGTCGAGATTGGTGGTCTTGATAGCAGTATTCCAAAAAATTCAAATAGCGATCGCTAAAGGTTTTGGGGGCAAACGCAGCTGCGTTGATACGGTTCCTCTGAGGACTAAAGGCTTTTGGTGATGCCTCAAAGGTTTTTACTGCTTCAATCAAAGACTCTGGAGTTTGGGTTGTAAAAAATAGACCCGTACCGTTGTCTGAATGTTGCCGAATATCTCGAACAATTTCTAAGGCTCCACCAGCACCATAGGCAATTACCGGTGTACCACAGGCTTGGGCTTCGACTA
>JAAHHL010000951.1 GCA_010672185.1 Caldora sp. SIO3E6
CTCCCAAAGTAGTACGAGAATTTCTCAAGTTAGTGGCTCCCTTTGGAGTAGTCTCCCAAGCCATGCAACCAGCTTTTGGCATGGCAGAAGTTTGTACCTGTATGACTTATCAAAACCACATCAAAAAATTTTCACCACCATGCATGAAAATCTCTCTCTCCGCGTCCCCGCGTCCCCGTGTCTCCGCGTCTCTTTCAAGTCAGGAGGCAGGAGAATAGTGTTTCTCTCCTTAAGGGGCGATAACAAAGCTAAAAAGGACTGAATTCCTTGATATGATTAGTTTCTCACCTTCTTTTTAAATGTAGCATTTTTATCCTATTCCCTATTCCCTATTCCCTACGTCGTTAGACGCTCATTATTCCCAAATTAACTTTGTCACACCACTAAATCTTGAAACAGAGGAGTACTGAGGTAACGCTCTCCAAAACTCGGCTGAATCATCACAATAAGGCGTCCGGTATTTTCTTGACGCTGAGCTAATTTGATTGCAGCAGCCAGAGCGGCTCCTGTGGAAATTCCTGAGAGGATGCCTTCTTCCCTAGCTAAACGACGACCATAAGCGATCGCATCTTGATCGGTAACGGTAATTACTTCATCAATTAGCTTAACATTAAGTACTTCGGGAATAAAGCCTGCACCAATACCTTGGATTTTGTGGGGTCCAGGCTTCCCTCCAGATAAGATAGGGCTATTGGTAGGTTCAACCGCGATCGCTTTTAACTCTGGCTTTTTGTATTTGAGTACTTCTGCCACTCCCGTAATCGTACCACCAGTTCCCACACCGGCTACCACTATATCCACTTGTCCATCAGTATCTTGCCAAATTTCTTGGGCAGTTGTCTGTCGATGAATCTCTGGGTTAGCTGGGTTGCGAAACTGCTGTAGCATGTAGGCATTGGGGGTTGTATCCACAATTTCCTGTGCTTTTTGGATTGCACCTTTCATCCCGTCGCTACCTGAAGTTAATTCCAATCGAGCACCATAAGCCTGTAACATAGCTCGTCGCTCTAGGCTCATCGTGTCTGGCATGGTTAAAATTAGCTGATAGCCTTTAGCCGCTGCCGCCATTGCTAGGGCAATCCCTGTATTTCCCGATGTTGGTTCAACTAAAACCGTTTTACCTGGACTAATTAGCTCCTCTTTTTCTGCTGCATTAATCATATGTACCCCGATCCGGTCTTTAACTGAGGCAGCGGGATTCATTCCCTCTAGTTTGACCAAAATTTGCGCGACACAGCCTTCTGATTGAGGGATAGAGTTTAACTGAACCAGAGGAGTTTTACCAACCAATTCCGTGATATTGTTCGCAACGTGCATCAACCTGATTCCTTTGTGTAAAGAGCGACATTATTAAAGTTAACTTGTGAGGGTCGTTATTGGTTATTGGTTACTTGTCATTTGTCATTGGTTAGGCTGTAACCTCTATTTACATTTCGTCATATAAGTCGATTCATTTCCGTCCACCCACTTATCTGAGTGCAGAAACCTTACCTAAAATAGGGGGCATCAAATGCGATCACCAAATTTTAGCGATTCAACGTTCGGTAAAAGTAGCCAGTTTTGCCTTAATTTAGTCACAAATCTTCACAAAATGAGATACTCCTGGTGTCGGAGGCAATCGCGAACACTCCAGTGCCCCGACTTCTTCAAGAAGTCGGGGCACTAAATAACCAATTAAAAAATCATATAAAATCTTCAATTTCAACCGCGAAAGTTCCCCTTTGCCTAGTTGCTCCAGCTGTTAAGATAGGGAAGAAAAGAAGATGCTTTCGTTGGTTGGATAGAGTGCTAGCTCTACTCAACAAAGCAGCTTTAGCTTTGTTGCGCTACTACTAAGATTAAATCTACCTGAATACTCATCATATTTAGACCAACCCCCCAATTCCCTTACCGCCAAGGGAAGGGGGAGCAAAAAAGTCCCCCTTTTTTGCTATGGGTGGGTTACGGTGGATAGTTAGGCAAATCCGCTTCTGTTTCCCCCCTGTATTCTTCGATGGATTTTTCTTCTCCGGTGTCTCTAGCTTTCTGAAAAAGAGGGTGGCGCTACCAGGATTTGTATCACTCAGTAACTTGTTTTTCAATGAAAGTCAACAATCATCCTGATATTTCTTAAGGTAGGGAGAAATACCAACCGCTGACTCGGTTGCTTGTTGTTCGCTGTTTGTCTGGTTGTACAAACAACAAATAACAAATAGCAAATCATAATCCAGGTAAAATCTTGATGATTTTTAGCAGCACTTTATCAGCATCCAAATTTGTTAATTATTGCAGTATTGTATGGCGAAATATTACCACCAAGACCAAGAAAATTGACTTAATACTTGCTAGCTTATTGTTTACCAGCTTGCTGCTAGGGGTAAGACAATTAGGCTGGCTACAACCGCTAGAACTATTAGCTTTTGACCTGATGGTTCGTATCCGTACTGAGGAAGAGCCAGACCCTCGGTTGCTAGTGGTCGGGATTACAGAACAAGATATAGAAGCTCTCGGTCAATACCCGATCTCAGATGAAGTTTTAGCTCAAGCATTAGCCAAATTGTCCCAACATCAACCCAAAGTGATTGGTTTGGATTTAGCTCGCAATATACCGATTGAGCCCGGTTATCAATCACTGGTAACTCAGTTGCAAAACCCAAAAATTCTTGGCATTACTTTTATTGGCAACAATGCTTTAGAAAGTGTACCACCTCCTCCAGAAATTACAGAAGAGCGCATTGGTTATAGCGATGTTTTGCTCGATCCAGATGGTGTGGCACGACGTAACTCAATGTATACATCTACAGATACAACTAACATCTTATCCTTATCCCTTAAACTGGCTATTGCTTATCTGGCTTCCCAGAATATTTCCCTCGAACTAACCGCATCCCAGGAGCTACAGTTAGGTAATACAGTATTTAAGCCTTTACTTGCTAATTCCGGAGGCTATCAACAGATTGATGACGGTGACTATCAAATTTTGCTCAATTATCGCTCAGCTGATAACGTAGCGCGACAAGTTACTTTACAACAGGTTTTAAAGGGACAGATTGAACCAAGCTGGGTAAAGGATAAAATAGTGCTGATTGGTATTACTGCTCCTACTGTCAACGATTTGTTTGATACTCCCTATAGTGTAGCTAAAACCGGAAATGCACAACTCCCTGGAGTGATGCTTCATGCCCAGATGGTAAGCCAAATTCTCGGTGCAGTTTTGGACAATCGTCCCCTGTTTTGGTATTGGTCGGAATGGTTAGAACTATCGTGGATTGCCCTATGGTCATTACTGGGGGGAGTTTTGGTAGCACGCTCTCGTCATCCTCTACTTTTATTACTCAGTGGTATTGCCGGGGTAGGTTGCCTCTGGGTTTGTGGGATATTGCTCTTGCTTGAGGGAGGATGGATACCCGTATTCGCACCCACTTTAAGCTTCTTACTCACTGGTATAATTGTAGGAGCTTACCA
>JAAHHL010000952.1 GCA_010672185.1 Caldora sp. SIO3E6
GAAAACGTTTCTCTTCATAAATACCAAAAATAACTTTTAAGATAATTTCTATAGAAATTTCCTGAACAACACTACGGGCTGAGAAGGTTGACCAGGGGTTAATAAATTAAATACTTGCTCGGTAAGCTGGCAGATAGTTTGCCCATAAGCACGCATTTTATCTCCATGAAAAGGAGGCATTAATAATTTCCGTTCCCGTTGGTGACTATCTCCTTCAAGACAGAATATTGAGTGATCTCCTGCTAAAACTTGTAAGAGCCCATTGCTGGGGCTATAAAACTCCTTGCCATCCCTGGTAAATAGTTGCTGCAATCCCTTAGGGTCACTAACTAGCAATAGCCGTTGGTAATTACCAATTATTGGTGCGTTAAAGATCTCACCACAGCGTTGGTAACTACTTTCTAGATAACCGAGGGGGTCAACAATATATTGAATCTTTTGCAACCAATGGGGAGTTTGGGAACTATTGGGTAGTTTCATCGTGTTGACACATCAAGGGGCTATAAAGTAGATCGGCAATATTAAAGTTAACTGATGAAGGTCGTCATTTGTCATTTGTCATTGGTCATTTGTAAGGGTTTGAGCCGTATTGACGTTTTGTAACATAGTTGCTGTTTATTTCCACCTACTTACTTAACTGTACCCATTTTATCGACTTTGCCATTGCAGTCAGATTTTGGGGAGGGAGTATGTCAAAATAGTCTGGCTAAACTGAACAATTCTCAGACAACGACGAACGAAACTGATATGCCCCGCCGCGACAACCTCCACAAAATTCTGCTCTTGGGTTCTGGTCCTATTGTAATTGGACAAGCTTGTGAGTTTGACTATTCCGGAACACAGGCTTGTAAAGCTCTCCGGGAAGAAGGCTACGAAGTAGTACTAGTGAACTCCAATCCTGCCAGTATTATGACTGATCCGGAAACAGCTGATCGTACCTATATTGAGCCCCTAACTCCGGACATCTTGGAAAAGGTGATTGAAAAAGAACAGCCTGACGCCTTGTTGCCGACGATGGGAGGTCAGACTGCCCTAAATCTTGCAGTTACCCTCGCCAAAAATGGGGTGCTGGAGAAACACAATGTAGAATTGATTGGGGCGAAGTTAGAAGCAATTGAGAAGGCAGAAGACCGCCAACTGTTTAAAGAAGCGATGGAAAAGATTGGGGTTAATGTCTGTCCTTCCGGAATTGCGAATAACTTGGATGAAGCCAAAGCGATCGCCAAGCAAATCGGTAGCTATCCTTTAATTATTCGACCAGCCTTTACTCTGGGTGGTACTGGTGGTGGCATTGCCTACAACCAAGAAGAATACGAAGAAATGGCTCAGGGAGGCTTGGATGCTTCCCCTGTATCTCAAATACTAGTGGAACAGTCCCTATTGGGATGGAAAGAATATGAACTAGAGGTGATGCGAGACTTGGCAGATAATGTGGTGATTATCTGCTCCATCGAAAATATTGACCCGATGGGGGTTCATACAGGGGACTCAATTACCGTTGCTCCCGCCCAAACCCTAACTGATAAAGAATACCAGCGACTACGGGATTGCTCGATTAAAATCATCCGGGAGATTGGCGTAGAAACTGGTGGTTCTAATATTCAGTTTGCCGTCAATCCTTTAACTGGGGATGTGATTGTCATTGAGATGAATCCCCGTGTCTCCCGTAGCTCTGCCTTAGCATCAAAAGCAACTGGTTTCCCGATCGCTAAATTTGCAGCTAAGTTAGCAGTAGGTTATACCTTAGATGAAATTCCCAACGATATTACCAAAAAAACCCCGGCTTCCTTTGAACCAACAATTGACTATGTGGTAACCAAAATTCCCCGGTTTGCCTTCGAGAAATTTCCTGGTAGCGAACCAGTGTTGACTACCCAGATGAAGTCCGTAGGGGAAGCAATGGCAATTGGACGCACCTTCACTGAATCGTTTCAAAAAGCCCTGCGCTCCTTGGAAACAGGACGTTTTGGTTGGGGTTGTGATTGCAAAGAGAAACTACCTTCCTTAGAACAAGTGCGTTCTGGTTTGCGCACCCCAAACCCGGAGCGGATATTTACTGTGCGCCATGCTTTGATCCTGGGCATGACAGTGGAAGAAGTCAATGAGTTAACCGGTATTGATCCTTGGTTTTTAGATAAGTTTGAAGAGCTGGTAGAAACGGAAAAGTTCCTCAAGCGCCTTCCCCTGCCCATGATCACCAAAGAGCAGTTGTGGGAAATTAAGCGAGAGGGATTTAGCGATCGCCAAATTGCCTTTGCGACCAAAACCACTGAAGATGAAGTGCGAGCTTATCGCAAGAGTTTGGCAATAGTACCTGCATATAAATTAGTAGACACCTGTGCTGCCGAATTTGAAGCTTTGACACCTTATTACTACTCTACTTACGAGGAAGAGTCAGAAGTATTGCCTTCTGAGCAGCGTAAGGTAATGATTTTAGGAGGTGGTCCAAATCGTATTGGTCAGGGAATTGAGTTTGACTATTGTTGTTGTCACGCTTCCTACGCTCTTAGTAAACAAGGCTTTGAGACAATTATGGTCAATTCTAACCCTGAAACAGTGTCCACTGATTATGACACTAGCGATCGCCTTTACTTTGAACCCCTAACCAAGGAAGATGTCCTCAACATTATTGAAGCAGAACAACCAGAGGGTATTATTATCCAATTTGGTGGTCAGACACCATTAAAATTGGCAGTACCTTTGCAAAAGTATCTCGAAGAACTGACAGCCCGAAAAGCTTCTGACACTGACAAGAAAACACCAATGCCCGAAATTTGGGGTACTTCTCCTGATTCTATTGACATTGCCGAGGATCGAGAGCGGTTTGAACAAATCTTGCGGGAGCTAGATATTAAGCAGCCCCCCAATGGTATAGCTAGAAGTTATCGAGAAGCTCTCTCTATCTCGCAGCGTATTAGTTATCCGGTAGTGGTGCGTCCCTCCTACGTATTGGGAGGAAGAGCGATGGAAATTGTCTATTCCGATATGGAATTGGAAAGATACATGACCTTTGCCGTACAGGTAGAACCAGACCATCCCATTTTAATTGATAAATTCCTGGAGAATGCTGTTGAAGTGGATGTTGATGCGATCGCAGATCATACAGGTAATGTGGTGATTGGCGGCATTATGGAGCATATTGAACAAGCAGGAATTCACTCTGGGGACTCAGCTTGTTCTGTACCTTTCACTTCTTTAGCAGCAGAAGCGGTAGAAACTATTCGCAACTGGACTTACCAACTGGCAAAAGCTCTAAAAGTGGTAGGTTTGATGAATATTCAGTATGCAGTGCAGGGTGAAACAGTTTACATCCTAGAAGCCAATCCTCGGGCTTCTCGCACAGTTCCCTACGTTTCCAAGGCAACAGGTGTACCATTAGCAGGACTAGCTTCCCGGATTATGTCCGGTGAAACCCTCGAATCTCTTAGTTTAACCGAAGAACCA
>JAAHHL010000953.1 GCA_010672185.1 Caldora sp. SIO3E6
GCTCAAATGGGAGTTTTATATTATGCCATCTATAATCCTCTAAGAAAAAGGAAGCCTCGTTTAGAAGTATATCAACTAGAAGCAGGAGAATACCAATTATTAGAAGGTGAACCGGTATGGTTAGCCCAAATTAATTTAGGGATAGGGAGAGAACAAGGAACATATCAAGGAGCTACCAGAGAATGGTTATATTGGTATGATGAGCAGGGCAAGCGATATTTAACTCCAGAGGAAACAATTTCAGATACACAGCAACAGCTTGAACAGGAACGTCAACGGACTAAACGTTTAGCTCAATTGCTGCGAGAAGCAGGAGTCGATCCTGATGAAAATTAGGACAATACTAATTGGGTAGGGAATTTACTGATCGCTCACTCAGAAATTTGGATTTCGTCAAGTTGCCCAATTACGACATCTGCTGCCTCTAAATGAGCTGCTTTTGCTGTTCCCCAACAAATACCAATACAACCAGCAGCACCGGCACGACGTGCCATTTCAATATCACCAGCGGAATCTCCTACCATCAAAGTTGAAGCGGGTTCGATGTTTAAGGTTTGGCAAGCTTGGATAAATAGCGTTGGATCTGGTTTACTCGGTTCTTGATCTACACCTTGTTGCAGCTGGAGATAAGATTCTAGTTGATGGCGCTTAACAAATGCTTGTACCCCTGCAGTTGAGTCGGCAGAGAGAATACCTAGTTTTAAACCAGCCTCCGAGAGAAATTTCAGGACTTCTAGGCTACCAGTAAACATGGGTGAAGTGTTAGCAGCATCCTTGAGATACCAGTCAGCTTCTGCAAAAGCCTTATGAGCGATCGCTAATGACTCTAGCCAACCTCGACCAGTTTCTGCAATATAAGCTGCGGCGGCAATTTCATTTTCGCGACGACTACCAACTGCCATCAATCCTGTGGGCTCAAGGGTATTTCCCTGGATACCAAAAGCCATTAGTAGTGGTTCCCCGATACCGGGAATTTGCGCATCAATCAGACGCGATCGCTTTTGTCCCAATTCTCGCAAAAATACTTGAGAATCCTCTAGGGTGCCATCTTTATCAAAAATAATTGCTTGGATATTAGGAAAGGTAATATCCCGACAACGAATTATTACCAAGACCTAAACTCCTTTTTCAAAATACTAGAGCGCTACGCGCTAGGCAACAGGCAACAGGCAACAGGCAACAGTAAGTTATAACTGAATGAGGTACATCTCCTATTCCCTATTCCCCATTCCCCATTCTCAAAAACGAAAGTACCTCATCTCAATGAGAAACGCTATAATTTATTCTTCAGCAGCAGCTACAGCAAGTTCTTCTTCCTCAGGGGCTTCAGCTTCTGCTTCTGGTTCAGGAGTTACACCTTGCTGTTGAGCCAACATCTTCTCCCGGTACTTGGCAGCCATTTCTTCCGCCTTGTCATAAACCAGCTGACGGTTGTTGATCATATCTCCTGGTTCTGGCTCTAACTGCTTAGTAGATAGAGAAATACGACCTCTTTCAGCATCTAAGTCAATGATCATCACTTTAACTTCATCATTAACACTAAAGACGCTATGGGGTGTATCAATATGATCGTGGGAAATTTCTGAGATGTGTAGCAATCCACTAACACCACCAATATCAATGAATGCACCGTAAGGCTTGATACCTCTTACGGAACCAACCACAACTTCGCCCACTTCTAGGCGGTTCATCTTCCGCTCAACCAAAGCACGACGGTGGGAGAGAACCAGACGATTGCGATCTTCATCAACTTCCAGGAATTTTAGGGGCAGTTCTTCCCCTACTAAGTCTTCCTTCGGTTTGCGAGTACTGATGTGAGAACCGGGAATAAAACCACGTAATCCTTCAATTCTGACAAGAGCACCACCACGGTTGGTAGCAAAGACGAGGGAACGGACTGTAGCATCTTCTGCTTGTAGTTGTCGTACCCGTTCCCAAGCTCGCATATACTCAATGCGGCGTATGGAAAGGGTTAGCTGTCCATCCTCATTTTCATCAGTAAGAATGAAAAATTCCCTGGTTTCATTGGATTGTAATACTTCATCCGGATTATCAACCCGGTTAATTGACATCTCCTGAATAGGAATATAGGCGGCAGTTTTCGCACCAATGTCAATCAGAGCTCCCCTTGGCTCAAGACTAAATACCGTTCCAGCAACAATGTCACCAGGGCTGAAATGGTAATCATACTTATCGAGAAGGGCGGCAAAATCTTCGTGAGTGAAGCCTATATCTTTAGTTATTGTGTTCTGACTGAGCATGTGCGTTGCATTTCCTACTGTTATCTTCGTAATGACTCTGCCTCCTGTTGATGTATACGAACTTCGGCATTTGCCGCCTACACCTACATTGCTTTGTCTCTACTCTATTTTAGAGTATTTGATAAATTCCCGATAGATAATTGTAACTCAAGTTTGATTTATTATGTATTAAATCTCGAACCCAATTCCCCTTTCCCCATTGTTTCAGAGGAGACACCCATAAGCTGTTGCTCACACAGAGCAGCGGGAAGTTAATTCCTTAGCCAATTCTCAATTTTCCACCCTCAAATTAAGAACCTGTCATGACAGATGCTGGTGTTTCCTTTTCTTGAGCTTCGGTTAAAGGAGTTTCGTTAATTTTTGAGCTATCGATTAGGGAAGTGTTACCCTTGAGGTCATCTAGAGTTTCGACAAAATCTCGGATGCCTTGAAACTTGCGATAAACTGAGGCAAAGCGTACATAAGCCACTTCGCTCTCCTCTCGCAAATACTGAAGAACTAATTCACCGATTTCATTGCTAGTGACTTCCCGACCAAATCTTTGCTGTAATTGAGCTTCAATCTCAGCGACTAATGCTTCGAGCCGTCTTTGGGAAATACCAGTTTTTTCACAAGAGCGCACAATTCCTCGCAATAACTTGGAACGGTCAAATGATTCCCGTTTCCCATCTCTTTTAATTACAGTCACAGGTACAAATTCGATGCGTTCGTAAGTAGTAAAGCGATGTTTACATCGCAAACACTCCCGACGTCGCCGAATACTTTGTCCTGCTTCTGTTGAGCGAGACTCCAGAACACGACTATCACTGTGCTGACAATTAGGGCATTGCATAGGAGAGGGTCTTTTTTCGCCTGTTGGACTCGAAGACAGTAAATCTCACAAAAAGTTCTAATTTAGGAAATAAATCAACAAATGTGAAAGTCCGAGCCGGTATTAACCTAGATAATTTCCTCGCTTAGAAGAAATAAATAGACCTTTACGGCTCAGGACATTGAGTAAAATTATTAAATTGTGATACTCAAACGATTGTGCACCGGTCAAGCCGATTGAACCAAACTACTTTTCGATCCGAGGGGGCTCTCGGAAAGCGATCGCAAAAAATAGAACCCCCAATGTCAGGGTCAAAACCAAGATATAAGCAACTGCTTCCATACCAATAATTTTTAATGACTACCTAATTA
>JAAHHL010000954.1 GCA_010672185.1 Caldora sp. SIO3E6
TCTTTGTTTTTTGTTGTTGGTTGTTGGTTGTTGGTTGTTTGTTGTTTGTTGTTAGGGAATATCTTCTTGTCCCCCTTGTCCCCCTTGTCCCCCTTGTCTCCCTTGTCTCCCCCATCTCCCTTCTCTCCGCGTGGGTGAACGAAATTTTGGGTGGGATTTCTCGAGCGTTGTATCCAAAAATTATCAGTTCTCTCTTCTTCCTCCGCTCCTCCGCTCCTCTGCTCCTCCGCTCCTCCGCTCCTCCGCTCCTCCGCTCCCCACCCTTTTTTTCGCTCACCCTCTCCGCGTCCTCCTGTCACCTCTTGCTGAACTACTAGTTGGCACAGTTTTTGTGTGAGAAAAGGTTGCCCACCTGTCCATGCCAATATTTCTGTGAGAACTACTTGGGGATTATCTACCTTACCTTCCAATCCCTCAGCTAAAGGCTCGACTTCATGGGGTCGAAAGCCTTTCAATTCAATTGCCCGACCAATATTAAAAGGTGTGCGCCGTTTGTCCGCAATCAGATCCGATGGTGTTGCCACTCCAACCAGGACAAAAGTCAGACGCTGGTATTCTTCCTTGTCTACTCTCTGATTGTAGCAAGACCGGATAAAAGCAAAAAAGTCATCAGTTTTGAAATTTAAGCTGAGGATACTGTCGATTTCATCTACAAAAATTACCAGTTTTTGCTCAATTAACTTGAGTAGAACTTCCTCAATAAATTTGCTGAAGCGATTGACCTTAGACAACCAGCTGTTCTTTTCCCACCAGTCGTCTAAATCAAATTGCTCATACAGCTCCAAGCTACTAACAATACTATCAATTATTCCGGCATACCATTCCTCTGGAGTTATATCAGCAGTACCAATAGCAGTAATATCAATTGCCACACAAACAAACCCCTCTGCTTGCAACCGTTGCATGGTTTTGACTCTCAGAGAAGACTTACCCATCTGCCGAGAGTTAAACACATAGCAAAACTCTCCTGCTTTTAAGGCATGATAGAGGTCTTCATCTGCTTGTCGTCTGACATAGGTAGGAGCATCAACTGGTAAACTGCCCCCAATTTGATATTGGTAGTTTGTCATTTATTATTAGGTTATTAAATTGTTAAATGAGTTAACTACTTAACTCCCACCCCTATCCTGATCCATTGCTCACCGAGTTGTAGGAGTCGATTCATAAATAATATAACTTGTCTACCCAAATCACGGCTAAACTTGCCCCGACGACTCCCCTTGATTTCAATCCATATAAGCTATGATTAGGAGTTTGTGGGGAACAACAGTTTTGTTGAGGAAGATACCATGGGACAGATCAGGGATATATTCCTTTTCTTCAGTCGGATGCAATGGGTGTTTAGAGGGAAGCACCGTAGAACTAAGAAAGGGGTTACTCCACCAAGGCGATCGCTTTTTGGGAGCTGGCGGAGGTTATACCAAGCTAGCTGGCTACTTACTGGAGCGATTATCTTAATGTTAGTACCACTCAATTTTATGGCTCTAGCACAAGGGTCTAACCCAGGACCATCCTATGATTTCCAAGATGTATTCTTTGCTTTTATCATCCTCGGTTGTTTGTTGCTGATGGGAAGGTGGATTCGCCAGAATATCCCCCTGTTGCAAACCCTGTATTTACCTAGCTCAATTGTTACTGGGTTGTTGGCTTTGCTCCTAGGGCCAGCAGTTTTAGGTGCGATTATGGGAGAGGGAAACTTCCTCTCCACGGGCATCTTTCCCCAACCGGTGCTAGATGTTTGGGGAAAAATTCCGGGGGTTTTTATCAACGTTGTCTTTGCTACTATTTTCCTAGGGGAGTTTATTCCTAGTCCGCGAGATATTTGGCGACTGGCTTCACCCCAAGTAGCTTTTGGTCAATCCATTGCTTGGGGACAATATGTTGTGGGACTATTGTTAGCACTAACGGTATTAACTCCTGTCTTTGGATTAGATCCCATCTCCGGTGCTTTGATTGAAATTGGTTTTGAAGGGGGTCATGGAACCGCTGCTGGTATGGCTGAAACCCTCAGTAAATTAGGCTTTGCCGAAGGACCGGATCTGGCTCTCGGCTTAGCTACAGTGGGCATTGTCAGTGGTGTGGTGACAGGAGTAATGTTAGCTAACTGGGGTCGTAGTCAAGGACATATCTCAGTTACTGAAGAGGATAACCTTGAACAGGAGCAGCCAACGGAAAGTCATCAGGAAAGTCCAGAAACTAGGACAAAAAGAGCTACAATGCTGGGTAGTCTGCTTATCGATCCCTTATCACTGCACTTTGGCTTCGTTGCCCTAGCGATCGCTATTGGCTGGCTTATCCAACAAGGACTCAATTTTATCGAATCAGTAATCTGGAACCAGGGGGGTGAGGGACTAGAGATACTGTCTGCTATTCCCCTATTTCCCCTAGCACTGGTAGGTGGTATTATTGTGCAGCTTTTTCTAGAACGCTGGCATCTGAGTTATCTAATTGACCGCCGGTTAATGAATCATATTGGTGGGGTAGCATTGGATGTCACCATTGTCGCTGCACTAGCTTCCATCTCCTTAGCCGTGTTAGTAGGTAACTTCGGAGCCTTTCTACTATTATCTGTAGCTGGTATTACCTGGAATATCCTCTGTTTTATTTACCTTGCACCCCGGATCATTCCCACTTACTGGTTTGAGCGGGGAATAGGTGATGTGGGACAATCAATGGGTGTCACCGCCACCGGTTTATTACTCATGCAGATGGTTGATCCCCACAAACGTTCCGGTGCCTTCGAGAGCTTTGCTTACAAGCAACTGTTCTTTGAACCGATTGTTGGGGGTGGTTTATTCACTGCTGCTGCACCGACTCTAATTGTGCAATTTGGTCCAATTCCCGTTTTGCTGCTAACTCTTGCTCTCCTTGCTTTCTGGTTAATCTTTGGCTTTTGGAACTACAGGCAGATAGTGACGCAAAGAAGCAAAGACGCCGAGGCGAATTGAGTTGGGCAGAACCCACCCCGTAAGCTTTTTGATCTTCCCAATTCCCAATTTTTAATTCCCTGTTTTTGGAAGATTATAAGAAATACCCAAATCCCCAGAAACCAGACTTCTTAAAGGATAGCAATGGCGAATAGGGGGTAATATCCCTCATTTATCCGAAAATTGGCTTGTAGAGACGTTTCATGAAACGTCCCTAAATTTAGCGGGATAACGAAAAATCGTGATATGAGGGGTCATACCAAATCCGGCTACATTGGGATAATATTCATTCTGGTTGGGGCGCAATGCTTGCCATTGGTGTCAACTTAAGCCTAGACGTAGCTGACTAGCTGGATTCCCCAACTCACCTTGGATTCAAAGATACTGTTGGCGAATTAAGAGGGGGTCTTACCCCTCACGTAGTTCAATGGTTGAATAGACAAGACTTTTCGCGCTTTGTCCATCAATTTTTGACCTAACCCCCCAACCCCCTTCCCTGCAAGGGAAGGGGGAGCA
>JAAHHL010000955.1 GCA_010672185.1 Caldora sp. SIO3E6
TGGGGCTCGGTTCAGCAGCACCGGATGACCCGCAATCACTTCCTCCAGCACATCCCAAACACTAGGGTCTCCCCGCTGAATCAACTTCTTCGCCGCCTTAATATTATTTACCAAGCCTTGACGAATCAGCCGGTGAATCACAAACGGCTGGAACAGTTCAATCGCCATTTCCCGAGGCAAACCGCACTGGTGGATTTTCAAATTGGGACCAACTACAATTACTGAACGTCCCGAATAATCCACCCTTTTCCCCAGCAAATTTTGCCGGAAGCGTCCCTGCTTACCTTCAATAATGTCCGACAGTGACTTCAGCGGGCGATTATTTGCCCCTACCACAGTACGTCCCCGCCGTCCATTATCAATCAAAGCATCCACTGCCTCCTGAAGCATCCGTTTCTCATTACGCACAATAATTTCCGGAGCCAGAATTTCCTGTAACCTAGCAAGGCGATTATTACGATTAATCACCCGCCGATACAAATCATTGAGATCAGAAGTTGCAAAACGACCCCCATCCAGCTGCACCATGGGGCGCAAATCCGGGGGAATTACGGGAATTACTTCCAACACCATCCACTCAGCTTGGGAACCGGTACCGATGAAATTATCAATAACCCGTAACCGTTTAATCAGCTTCGCCCGTTTCTGACCCTTTGCATTAACAATTTCATCCCGCAAACCTTCAGCTTCAGTCTCCAAATTCAGATCCTGTAGCAATCTTTGTAAAGCCTCAGCTCCAATCCCTACCTCTACATCAATTAGTTCTGTATCTTCGCTATAGAGTTGCTCTTCAATTTCCAACCACTGATCTTCAGTAAGCAACTGCTTATAACTCAAGTTTTCTGCATTACCAGCATTAAGAACTACATAAGCATTGAAATAAACTATCTGTTCCACATCCCGCAACGGCATATCTAGTAGGATACTCATATAACTAGGAATACCCTTGAGATACCAAACATGGGCCACAGGAGCCGCTAGCTTGATGTAACCCATCCGGTGACGACGAACCCGTGATTCAGTTACCTCCACCCCACAACGTTCACAGACAATACCCCGGTGGCGCACTCGCTTGTACTTACCACAGTGGCACTCCCAATCCTTCGCTGGACCAAAAATCCGTTCACAGAACAGTCCATCCATCTCTGGTTTTAGGGTGCGGTAATTAATCGTCTCCGGTTTAGTAACCTCACCTACCACCTGACCATTCGGCAGAGTTCTTTCTCCCCACTGGCGAACCCGTTCTGGTGAAGCAATCCCAATTTTTACGTAATCAAACCGCTGTTCTTGCTGTTTCATTTGTTTGTCCTTTGTCCTTTGTCCTTGGTTCTTTGTCCTTTGTCCTTGGTTCTTTGTCCTTTGTCCTTGGTTCTTTGTCCTTGGTTCTTTGTCCTTTGTCCTTTGTCCTTTGTACTAATGACTAATGACCAATGACCAATGACTAATGACCAATGACCAATGACCAATTACTAAACTTCCTCTTCAAACTCTTCCCGACTCAATGACTCATAAGTCGGTCTGCTGGGAGTACGACGCCGGTCAACATCCGCCATCAAATCCACTTCCAAATCACGGCTACTACCATCCTCAGCAGTTTCCACTTTGTGAACCGCAATATCCAAGCCCAAAGATTGGAGCTCCCGCATCAATACCTTAAAGGACTCCGGCGTACCAGGATGAGGAATCGCCTTACCCTTAACGATCGCATTCAGAGCCTCATTCCGCCCCTGCATATCATCAGACTTCACCGTCAGCAACTCCTGGAGAGTGTAAGCTGCACCAAAGGCTTCCAATGCCCAAACCTCCATTTCTCCGAACCGCTGACCTCCCTGTTGAGCTTTACCCCCCAAAGGTTGTTGGGTCACCAAAGAATAAGGGCCAGTGGAGCGAGCGTGAATCTTGTCATCTACCAAATGTACTAGCTTCAACATATAAGCCTTACCCACCGTTACCGGTCGGTCGAACGGCTCACCAGTACGACCGTCAAATACCGTAATTTTACCAGGCTCCTCCGGGTTAAACACCCATTCAAGACCCTCAGTCTGTCGAGCCTGATCCAACTTCCCATGCACTGTTGTCCGGGAAGCCTCCTGCCCATACATTTCATCAAAAGGAGTCAACTTAAACCGTACATCCAAGCATTGACCAGCCCAACCTAAAAGGCACTCAAACACCTGTCCCACATTCATCCGACTGGGAACTCCCAAAGGATTGAGAATAATATCCAAAGGTGTTCCATCTGGTAGGTAAGGCATATCCTCTACCGGCAAAATCCGGGAAATAATACCCTTATTGCCGTGACGCCCCGCCATTTTGTCTCCTACCTGGATTTTCCTCTTTTGGGCAACATATACTCTCACCACCATGTTCGCTCCTGGTGGTAGTTCGTCCCCTTGTTCCCTGGTAAATAGCCGCACATCAACAACACGACCCTTTTCACCGTTGGGTACCCGCAGGGAATTGTCTCGTACATCCCTTGCCTTTTCCCCAAAGATGGCCCGCAGTAGCTTTTCCTCTGGAGGTTGGTCGGATTCACCTTTTGGAGTAACCTTCCCTACCAGAATGTCACCGGCTTCCACCCAGGCTCCAATCCGGATAATCCCCGTTTCATCCAACTGCCGCAGAGCATCCTCACCGACATTGGGAATTTCCCGCGTAATTTCCTCAGGACCAAGTTTAGTTTGCCGTGCCTCAATTTCATACTTTTCAATATGAATACTGGTGTAGACATCATCAAACACCAACCGTTCACTAATCAGGATCGCATCCTCGTAGTTATAGCCTTCCCAAGGCATATAAGCCACCAAAATATTTTGCCCCAGAGCCAGTTCGCCCCCTTCTGTCGCCGAACCATCAGCAATAACCTGACCAGCCCTTACTTCATCCCCTTCATAAACTAAGGGACGCTGATTCAAGCAGGTATCTTGGTTGGAACGCTGATACTTTTGCAACTCATGCTCATATTCCTTGCCTTTAGCATCTTTTACCCGAAGAATTTGGGCATCCACATAGCTTATTTCCCCATCAATTCGGGATAAAATGACCATGCCTGAGTCCCTAGCAGCTTGAGCTTCCAAACCAGTACCAACCAAAGGTCGTTCCGGGCGTAATAGGGGTACAGCCTGTCGCTGCATATTAGAACCCATCAATGCTCGGTTAGCATCATCGTGTTCCAGAAAAGGAATCAAGGAAGTAGCAACGGAAATAATCTGTACTGGGGAAACAGACAAAAAGTCTACTTGATCTGGAGTTGTGGTGGTGAATTCCTGGCGATAACGCACTGCCACATTTTCTCCTTGGATGTAACCATTTTCATCTACTGGTACATCTCCTGGTGCTACCCGTAGGTCATCCTCCTCATCCGCCGTCATATATACAGGGGGACGGTCTTGGAGCACCCGTCCATTTTCCACTTGATAAAAAGGCGTTTCAATAAAGCCG
>JAAHHL010000956.1 GCA_010672185.1 Caldora sp. SIO3E6
TGGGATTAAACAGAAGTAAAAGTATCCTTGAAGCCCAAAAATAACTAAAATTTTTGATATTTGCTTCTTTTTCTCCGTTACTTGCTCTATTTTTTTAGTATTTATGTACTGGTGCAAGATGTGAGTACAACCTAGATGGAACGCTAGATCTAGGTGATTAAGACTGCGTCCATACGTAGTTGTTTAATTTATGAAAGACAAGTGATTAATAGCTAATCACTTCACATGATCTAATTTAAGGTATCCTTGAGAACTGTACGTGCTGCCAAGTGATTACGAGTTGAGGTGAGAATTTCCACTTCCCGTTCTAAACGGGTTGCTGTATCTTGCATCTCTAACAGCGCTTGTTGTTCTGAAGTTACTCCGTAAAGATTACTGGCAACCCAGTAAGATAGTTCTAGGGGTAGATCGGGTAGATCTTCCGGTAGCTCAATTTTTTGATCAGTCAACTTAGCAGAAAGATGAACAACATCTCGCAGTAGTTGTTCTACTGACATAGCTATCGTTTTAAGGTCTTTGTTTGTTGGCTGGTCTTCAATCCATTCTACTAAGCCAACGCGATAGGGTTTTTCGCGGACGTACTCCAAAACACGAAATCTTTGTTGCCCTAAGGTCAAAATCTTCATCCGGTCATCGGGCAGACGCTGGAAGTGGATAATTTCAGCGCAGCAACCAATTGCGGCGGGTTGACTTTGGACTTGATCCCACATCAATACCCCGAATCGGCGATCACTATCCAAAATCGTATTCATCATAATTCGGTAGCGAAATTCAAAGATATGCAGGGGAAGAGGACGCCCCGGAAATAAAACCACTTCCAGTGGAAATAAAGGGAGTTCTCTTACAGCAATTGAGGAATGGGATGCCATTGTGCCTTGGTAAAAACTGTAACTGCGCTTCTTTACTTACTTTAACGAATTTCTTCGACTGGAAGGGACAATTAAGATGTTTCGTGGATGAGCTAATCGTGAAAGCTACCCAAAATGAATGACATTGGATAGCCTTGCTGAGGGATTAAGTTACAGTGAAGAACCCCTAAAGACTTCATCTGTGGACTTTATAGCTTAACTTCAATATCAACACCTGCCGGTAAATCAAGCTTCATCAGAGCGTCGATGGTTTTGGAAGAAGGCTGATAAATGTCAATAATGCGTCGGTGGGTGCGTGTTTCAAAATGTTCCCGTGAATCTTTGTCAACGTGGGGCGATCGCAAAATGCAATAAATACGTCGTTTGGTAGGTAGGGGAATAGGACCAATAGCTGTGGCGTTTGTCCGGTTAGCTGTATCCACTATCTTCTCACAAGAGGTATCAAGTAATCTGCGGTCAAAGGCTTTCAGGCGAATCCGAATTTTTTGTTGTTGAATCGTTGCCATTGTTTAATTTTCCAGGTTCAAAAGTAAGGAGTTAAGAGTAGCTAAGCTAAAACAGATTAATAAGGAGCAGAAAAGCCATTACCTTTCTGCTCCTGTTCAAAATCGCAATAGTGCTACTCAAGGATTTTGGAAACGACACCCGAACCGATGGTACGACCACCTTCTCGAATGGCAAAGCGCATTCCTTGTTCAATAGCGATCGGGTTGATTAGCTGTACAGTCATTTTGATGCGATCGCCTGGCATCACCATTTCTGCTGTGGAACCATCGTCAGCAGTAAAAGCATCGATTGTACCGGTAACATCGGTAGTGCGCACATAGAATTGAGGTCGGTAACCGGAGAAGAAGGGAGTGTGACGGCCACCTTCGTCTTTTTTCAAAACGTACACCTCAGATTCAAACTTGGTGTGAGGGGTAATGGAACCAGGTTTGGCTAGCACCATCCCTCGCTCAATACCGGTTTTGTCAACACCCCGTAGCAGTACTCCTACGTTGTCACCAGCCATACCTTCGTCCAAGGTCTTTTGGAACATTTCTACACCAGTGACGGTTGTTTCCCTTGTACCTTGAATGCCGACTAGCTCTACTTTTTCGCCTACTTTAACCTTACCCCGCTCAATACGACCGGTGGCTACGGTTCCCCGACCTGTGATCGAGAATACATCTTCCACTGCCATCAGGAAGGGCTTATCAATATCCCGCTCTGGTGTCGGGATATATGCGTCTACTTCGTCCATAAGAGCCAGGATCTTGTCAACCCATTCATTGCCACCCTTGGCAATGTCTGGTGTTTTGGTGAGAGATTCCACTGCCTGCAACGCTGAGCCAATGACAATGGGTATGTTGTCACCATCAAAGTCGTACTCACTCAAGAGTTCACGGACTTCTAGTTCTACTAGTTCGATCAGTTCTTCGTCGTCTACTTGGTCTTGTTTGTTCAAGAAAACAACGATGTTCGGAACTCCCACCTGCCGTGCTAGAAGGATATGCTCTTTAGTTTGTGGCATTGGACCATCAGCAGCGGAAACCACAAGAATAGCTCCATCCATTTGAGCTGCCCCTGTGATCATGTTCTTAACATAGTCTGCGTGTCCTGGGCAGTCTACGTGAGCATAGTGACGATTGTCAGTTTCATACTCAACATGGGCAGTGTTGATCGTAATACCCCGTGCCTTTTCCTCGGGAGCCGCGTCGATTTCTTCATAGCTTTTGACTTTGGCTTTCCCTTGTGCTGCTAATGACATAGTGATGGCAGCAGTGAGGGTAGTTTTACCGTGGTCTACGTGACCAATTGTGCCAATGTTGACGTGGGGTTTATTCCTTTCAAACTTTGCGCGTGCCATGAATTACGTGTTCCTTATTCCTAGTTATGCGTTCCCTTTGTTTTTAGCGATGATGGCTTCAGCAATATTGCGAGGTACCTCGTCATAGTTGCTGAATTCCATTGAGAAAATACCCCGACCTTGGGTCTTAGAGCGGATATCAGTAGCATAGCCAAACATCTCTGCTAGTGGAACTTTTGCAGTTAGTTTAGCTAAACCTTCCTCAGAACCCATACCCTCTATTTGACCACGGCGGGAGTTGAGGTCACCCATGACATCCCCGAGGAAGTCTTCAGGCACTTCAACTTCAACCTTCATCATAGGCTCTAACAGTACTGGTGAAGCCTTGAGTACGGCATCTTTGATTGCCATTGAGCCAGCGATCTTAAATGCCATTTCTGAAGAGTCTACATCGTGGAAAGACCCATCAACTAAAGTGGCTTTGAGGTCAATCACAGGATAACCAGCTAGTACACCAGATTCGCAGGATTCTTTCATTCCCTGCTCAGCAGGAGAAATGAATTCCTTCGGCACAGCACCGCCAACAATCTTGGAGACAAATTCAAAACCGCTGCCTGGTTCACCTGGCTCCAACTGGATGACGACATGACCGTATTGACCCTTACCACCGCTTTGGCGAATAAACTTGCCTTCAGCTTTAACTGGTTTGCGAACTGTTTCTCGGTAGGCTACTTGTGGAGATCGGAAGAGCGTCGGTACTTTTTTCTTTTTTGTAGTTGTT
>JAAHHL010000957.1 GCA_010672185.1 Caldora sp. SIO3E6
AAGTAATAAGTAATAAGTAATAAGTAATAAGTTAAGAGTTCAGGAGGAATTTTCTGGTAAAAGTGCAAGGTTTTTGAACTAAAAAATACCATTTCCTTGCACTTTGCGAGACTGAAAACGATTGAAAAGCTTGTCTGGCATGGCTTCCACACTTATTCAGCAAGCCCTAGATAGAGTTTAGGGTGTGGGGTGTAGGGTGTGGTGAAAATCAAGGTAAGTATTACTGCTTCAATAATGCCTTCTTAATTAAATTGACACAAACCTCATTAATGACTTGAGTGCTGACAACTACCCCTTCTTGGTCAATTAGGGAACTAGCAATCAGTTGCTTCTTAGTTCCAGCTTCTGTATCTAAAAATGCATAAAGCTAGATATTTGTATCTAGGAAATAACCATTATTAGCCGCGCTCATGTGCCTCCTCTCTAGTTAAGGGAATAAACGACTTAACTTTAATTGGATGCTTGATTAATTGGGCAATCATTCCTCTCGCTGCTGTTTTCCTTGTCGTAGTTAAAGTAATCTTCACTGTTTGAATATCTTGTAGAAATTCCCGATATTCTTCAGGAATTTCTATGTTCCCATCCCGTACCTCAGCTGTAAATTCTAGCATTGACATTTCCTTTTGCCCATTCAACTTACTTATATAATAATCTAAATGTATTATAAGGAAACTTTATGAACAAGCCTGAAAATGAATTTACTTTACAATTGCATCCCCGTCTTCAGGTGCAAGTCTCTCTGGATATTCCAACTGATACTCTAGTATCTCTCAAAAAAGTAGCTGCTAGTCGAGATATGTCTTATGAGGCATTAATCAAACTGTATATTGGACAAGGGCTAAGACAGGATTTAGCAAAATCATTACTTAGAGGCAAAAAACATGAGAGTGAAATCTCAGTATAGAATCCTCAGAGTAGCGTGACACACCCCAAAATGTAGTGGACTGATACACCTTAAATGGTGGAATAAGTAGGTTGGGTGTAGCGATAGCGCAACCCAACAAGGGAGCGTGCTGCGTTGGGTTTCACTTCGTTCCACCCAACCTACATTTTTAGTTGTTTCACGCCACTACTCTTCAATCAGTACATCAGGTGATGCCGGTAGTAATGGAACATCGCCCTCTACTGGAGTTAGGGTGTATTCTGATTGAGTAGCCACTTTGTTAGCCTCAATAATTTCAGCGATCGCTTCAACAAGGTGAGACTGGGTAACTTGCTTTTCCTCTTTCGGTTTGTCTTCTCTGGCAGCAGCAACAACTGCTTGAAAAACAGCATTCTTAATGTCTCTTCCAGAGATGTCATCAAACTGCTGAGCAAGTTCTGCAAAATCTACTGATTCACTTAAAGGAAGCTGGCGAGGAATTTGAGCCTGCCAAATTTTGGCTCTTGCTTCTTCATCCGGTAAATCAAACTGCACTTTCCATCGGATTCTACTGATAAAAGCCGGATCATAGTTGCGGATTAAATTGGTAGCAAAAATTACAATTCCCTCATATTCGGAAAGTTGCATCAGCATAACACTACGGGTTAAGTTCACTGCTGTATCTGTTGCCTGACTAACATTTTCTAGGCGCTTACCTAAAAACGAATCAGCTTCATCAAAAAACAATACTGCATTATTGTTGGTGGCAAACTCAAAGGCTTTAGCAATATTTTTAGGAGTGTCACCAACGTATTTAGATTCCAATTGTTGGTAAGGGACTGCTAAAATTTTCAGTTTTAGCGCATGAGCAAGGGCCTCAGCGGTTAGAGTTTTACCAGTACCGGGCAAACCAGAAAAATTGATAGATAGGGCTTTATCTAATTTGTGCTTTTCCCCCATACCCCACTCTTGGAAAATTAAAGATTGATACTGGATTTCAGCACAAACTAGATCTATTTGATGTCTAGTTTTTTGGGGCAAGATAACATCATCAAGAGTGTATTTTGGTTCTTTCAGGTAGGGAGTAAAATCTATGGATGACTGAGCAGTACTATGCTCATCTTCTGAAGTTTTTTCGCTGTTGAGGGAGCTACTATCATTTTTAATGTCGCCATTAGAGCTTAATTTTTCGCCAGCTGCTGCGCGAAACGCCCCCACTGGATCTACTCGTGGCATAGTTAAGATACCTTAAATCATTAATATTGATTTTGCTTCAATCAATTTGGATAATCAAAGCGTTAAAAAATAAATTGCGCTTTAGATTACTATAGGAGTCTAAGTTATCGTGGATATTTTCTACAAATTTGAGCAAAGGGCTAAAAATACTCTTGGCTTCAATTGATGGTGGTTCCGGGGGCAGGATAAATTTTGGGAAGAGTGGATTAAAGAGTTGTTCTGCGGTTTTTTTCCATCGTTGGTATTCTGCATTAGTTAATCCATTATCAAGAACATAAATTTTTTCTAACTTTGAAAGGGGATTGTTAGAGCTAATTTCTAGATCACGACTATCCAGTTGAGGAACAGCATACTCATAGCGCTCGTTGCTTGTATCTGTACTGTAAAGCCATATTTTGAGGTATTCAAAATTACAATCAGGTAGTTGGCGGCTTTGATAGAATATCCTTCTGACAATTAAATCATCAAAGAATCGCTGTACTTTTTGATTAACAACACATTCACCGTTGGGAAGTTTTTCCCCAGGCACTCCTAACAGTTCAATGGTTCTCAGACTACCTTCAGATTCAGGAGAGCGAAAACCTATTTCTAGAAAAATTTTCTCAGGTTCGTAGGATTGGGTCATGGCTCATTTGTCTTTGAATTAGTACCAATTCTCAAGCTTTAATACTTTAGCTGCTGTTCGATATTTAGGTAAGGGAGAGCTTTGAGGTGCTGGCGTCGTTCTTAAAGCTTGTGATTGCGTCATTTGTAACGCTTTTGCTTGCTGCACTTTGAAAACTTGTGAAGGCTTGCTATAAACAGACAGAGGATCCCATATTTCCATTATTGTCTCGCCTGCAATTCTTGTGGCATAGAAGATGACGTGTAAAAAATCTTTTATTCCAAAAGATTTAATTAAAACAAAAACAACTTCTGTTGACCAAACTTTTTGTAGTGTTTCAAATAAGATTTTGACAAAAACAGCAAGCCTTTCAACAACCCAGCTTGTTACATCAACTAACCAGCTAAATACTGATTCTGCAACTCTATCCAGCCAGCAGCCTAACCAGGTAAAAAATCCCATCCAATTTTCTCCTTGATTTTATAATGAGCGATAGGTAACCTACTTTGGCTAGTAGAAGCAGCCAGTGAGTTTTTCCTCCAATTAGAAGCGGGAAAAAGACACCCTCGATATTATACGGCCTAACTGGGGAGAATCACCTGATGTAAGTATTCTATCAAATTTCTCTCTTAACCTAAATCTTGATTATTATCCCACGACGCCCACAAGGTGTCTGGCACATTAACGGCTGTTTTCCAACCCCGGATATTCTTCCATTGCGTATACTCATC
>JAAHHL010000958.1 GCA_010672185.1 Caldora sp. SIO3E6
TACAGCACGTCAAATGGGCAAATCTAGCCTAATGATTCAGACAGCAGGAAGGTTAGCTCAAGAAGATACCCAGTCAGTGATTATTGACTTAACATCTATTGGCACTCAGGTTACTGTGGAAGCTTGGTATCTAGGTTTGCTAACTATTATTGATGACCAACTAGAACTAGATACAGATATAGTGCAATGGTGGAATGCCCACAGCCATCTAGGGGTTACCCAGCGGTTAACCATGTTCTTCAAAGAAGTATTGTTGGCTGAAGTGGCAAGTCCAATAGTTGTATTTGTGGATGAGATTGATACCACCCTGAGCCTAGACTTTACCGATGATTTTTTTGCCGCCATCCGTTACCTCTATACAGATCGTGCTCGTGAGCCAGAGTTGCATCGGCTATCCTTCGTTTTAATTGGGGTTGCTACACCGAGTGATTTGATCCGCGATCCGCGACGAACCCCATTTAATATTGGAGAGCAAATAGACTTAACAGATTTCACTGTTCAGGAAGCTCTTCCTTTAGCTGAAGGTTTAGGGTTACCGCCAGAACAAACATCACAAATACTCCACTGGATTCTGAAGTGGACTAGTGGGCATCCCTATCTGACTCAAAGGTTGTGTCAAGTATTGGTAGATCTGAGACATGATTCCTGGGTTGAGTCTAATGTAGATCATATTGTCCGTGATGTTTTTTTCGGTGCAAATAGTAAGAAAGACAACAACTTACAATTTGTGCGTGATATGCTCACTAAACGAGCACCTGATGTAGTTGGTGTTTTAAATAGTTATAGAAAAATCCGACGCGCCAAGCCTCCTGTTAATGATGAAGAGCAATCACTAATTAAGTCCCATCTCAAGCTTTCAGGAATTGTCTGTCGTGCAGGACATAGATTGCGAGTAAGGAATTTAATTTATAGAACAGTTTTTGATGATAAGTGGGTTAAAGATAATTTTCCCGACTTCAGACCTACTTTAAGAGCAACAGTCGCTGTTAGCATACTTACAGCTATTGTTGTTGTAGTGGCGAGATCTCTTGGCTTATTACAACCTTTAGAATTAAGAGCATTTGATATTTTCTTAAGAAGTCGCCCTTCTGAGCCAACAGATGAGCGAATTTTAATTATTGGAATTGATGATGAGGATATTGAAAAAATTGAAACATATCCCATTCCTGATAAAGAGATTGCTAACTTATTGAGTAAGGTGCAGAGCTATCAGCCTGCTGCTATCGGATTGGATCTTGTTCGAGATGCACCAGTAGAACCAGGTCATGAAGAATTGATTTCTATGTTTCGCTCTAGCAATAATTTGATTGGAGTCGAGAACCATGGTAACAACATTCAAGCTCCTCCTGGACTGCCATCTACACAGGTAGGCTTTGCTGATATCGTAATAGATTCAGATAACTATATAAGGCGTGTTTTATTTAGTGTGAGTCCTTCGAGAGAAGGCTTTTCTTCTTATTCACCTTATTCATTAGCTTTTTTATTGGCATATCATTATTTATCTAGAGAGGGATTAACTGTTGAAACATACAATAAGACATGGTTGTGGGGTTCAACAGAACTCTTGCGATTGTCGCCAAATTTTGGAGGATATGTTGGTTTAGATTCAGATGGTTATCAAATAATGTTCAATCATCGTAGTGGTCAAAATCCATTTAAAATAGTATCTATGAGAGATGTTTTGACAGGCAATATTGCTGATGAGGACATACGTGATCGTGTTATTTTAATTGGGTATACTGCTGTAAGTATCGACCGATTTTATTTCAGCACTAATAGAGAATTGAACAATGGAGTAGAGTTCCATGCTCATGCCGTGAGTCAAATCCTCAGTGCTGTTCTTGATGAAAGACCACTAATCTGGGCTTTACCTTTATGGGGTGACAGTCTATGGATTTTTGGATGGTCTTTAATTGGAGGAATAGTCGCTTGGCGTCTTCAGACACCTTGGCGCTTTGTCCTAGCAGGAGGATTGTTATTTCTCACCTTATATGGGTCTTGCCTGCTAGCCTTAATGTATACAGGTTGCTGGTTACCACTGATGCCTTCAATGCTAGTGCTAGTTTCCACAAGTACAATAGCACTCAATTTGCCAACAGTAAGGACAATGATGAATAGATCAAGGATAAAAGGTCAAGATTAAGGTGATTCCTCCGAAAAATGTACCTATCGTAGTGCCGTGACCCAGCTAAAATAGTGCAATAGAAAATCCACAGCTTTCCTTGTAAATTCCGGGTTTAAACCATAAATGCTAATGCCTCATTTTAGGTGGGTCACGGCAGTAGGGTGTGTTAGCGCAGCGTAACGCACCACATCGCGAGTAAAATCATTTTCCAAAATCGCCTAAGTGTTGTTACTTTAAATTTTACCGCCATCAGAAATAGTACTTTATCTACAGGCGTGTATATTTTCCCATTATATAAAATAATACCAAAAAATGATAGCGATCGTATACCGCATTGAAATTAATTTCAATACTTATAGCCCAAGTCCGTTTTAACGGACTGCAAATATGTGATCACAACTCGGATATCGGCAAATCTAATATGATATGATTACCAGTCGTCTTGAGACGACTTACGCTATGAGCATCGGAATTAATTCCGATGCTGAATACCGCCTTAGTGAGCACCTTAGCCAAAACTAGATTCAGAAAGTTTAAGCGATCGCACTGTTGCTTTCTTGATTAGGAACTGAGTTGACGAAAGTAGTGATTGTTTGGTATTATTTTACAATGGAAAAATGTGCGCACATATAGAGTCCCTCGTAGATATAAGTATTCAACTCTTAGGAAATGTGCTCACAGATAGCATCAGCCAGAATAAGTTCAAAGCATCATTAAAAGACTATGTTGAGAAAATAACCCATCAACACACTCCGATTAAAGTGATAGATCATCAAGGTCAAGACTTTGTAGTGATGAGTGTTGAAGATTGGGAACAGGAACAAGAAACCTTGTATATCTTGCAAAACAAGAGCTTAATCAAGCAAATTGCAGAATCAATAGCAACCCACAAGAGCCACCAAGGATATCGACCATCAAGCGAGAAAATAGATAAGATCCTTAGTCTTTGAAGGCAAGACATGGTGATACCAAATCCGGTTACAATAGAGCCGTTTTGAGCAAACCGTGAAATTCCTGTAGGGACGTTTCATGAAACGTCTCTACAATGTGGGCATAGCGGGTATATCGATACCGAATTTGGTATGAGCTATCCTAATATAGATTTAGCGATCGCACTGTTGCTTTCTTGATTGGGAACTGAGTTGACGAAAGTAGTGATTGTTTGGTATTATTGTATAATGAAAAAATGTGCGCACATATAGAGTCCCTCGTAGACATAAGTATTCAACTCTTAGGAAATGTGCTCATGGATAGCATCAGCCTGAATAGGTTCAAAGAATCATTAAAATACTACATAGATAAGAGCTT
>JAAHHL010000959.1 GCA_010672185.1 Caldora sp. SIO3E6
GCGGGTCGCGCGCGCGGGGCTGATCCGGAGCTCACGGCTCTTCCAGGACCTTCGCTCCGGGCTCGGTCCGGATGGAAGCAAAAAAGTACTGTTGTTCTAAGCGGAGTTGTTGCCCCTGAGGAGTATTATCGTTGGGATAGAGCACCTTGGAAATGGTCTCTGAGCTCATTTTGTCAGATACCGCTTGGTCGTAGTAACCAGCATTGAAAGCATCAAAGTTAAACTCATCACTAGCCTCAGCCTTCCAGAGACGTAGACGATTGACCATATTAGTGTTGTATCCCGGTACAGGAGTATCGTAAGGAACAGCTTTTACTGTCCTCTGGGATATCCAAGAAACTTTACTATGACCCTTATGCTTACTGTAGGTTTCTGTGTAACCTCCAAACTGTACCTCAACGCAAGCCTCAGGACGAGCAATTTCCCAAGGATTACCTAAACGTAACCACTTGTCAGGGAGTTCAACTTGCCAACCATCCTTAATTATCTGGTGAAAGATACCGAACTCGTAGCGAATGCCGTAACCAACTGCCGGAATTTCTAGGGTTGCTAAAGAATCCAGGAAACAGGCTGCCAGTCTTCCTAAGCCGCCATTCCCTAAACCAGGGTCTACTTCTTGCTCTAACAAGTCATCTAAGTCTAATCCTGCTTCTTGCACTACTTGACGGATTTTTTCATAGATACCCAAGTTGAGCAAATTATTGCCTAAATGGCGACCCATCAGGAACTCGGCGGAGAGGTAACAAACGCTTTTGACATTTTTGTCTGAGTAGGTTTTCGCTGTCTGGAGCCAACGTTGAAGGAGTCGGTCTCGCACTGTATAGGCAAGAGCCATATAGTAATCGTGGGGTGTGGCTATAGACTCAGATTTTCCCTGGACATAGAAGAGGTTGTCTGCAAAGGCTCGTTTAAGAGTCTCCACACTCATACCAGTGCGATCGTCTTCTACTTGAATATCGACGGGTTCTGTGAGGTTAAGAGATGTATTCACCAGTTTACTGTACTCCTACAATTATCAGGATTTTCCATCGATAGTGGTTTGTGGCCAACCTGCAACACAGCGGAGATGCCGCTGGAACTGCAAAGAACAATATAACGTACTCCTTTTGTCCCACTCAGGGACGGTCGTGATTGCTCAAAGATAGTATGGCAACCATTAAGTGTAGTCATTACCCCACCTTCGATGCAATCAGTTCAATGCAGTCTATTAAGTCTTAGCATATTGAGCTTCTCATCGTGGTGCATTAGTTACAAGTTAGGTTCTTTTAATAAACACTCTGGCTAATGGCTAATGGCTAATGGCTAATGGCTAATTGCTAATTGCTAATGGCTAATGGCTAATGGCTAATGGCTAATTGCTAATTGCTAATTGCTCCCAAGAAACAAGGCAGAGGGCTCCAAGGCTCCAAGGGAAGAGGATTTCACAAAAGTTTCTTCCTTTCATAGGGGGTGGCTTGCCGCCCGTCGGGCGCTCTGAAGAAACAAGGCTCCGAGGCTCCGAGGCTCCGAGGCTCCGAGGGAAGAGGATTTTAAGGTAGAAGGGAAGATGATTAGACCCTTTAAGTATTGAAGTTGATTGCTCTGACTGAGATTGTTAAGTATTTATGAAAAGAGTGCAAGATCGGAGTTTTTAACATTTCTATCAAAACCAACCCAACGTCATCCCCGGATTCCCGATTCCCAATTCTCAATTCTCCATTCTCAATTCTCCATTCTCCCTTAGGTTGGTAAATCAAACAGTACCGATGTCATGTAACGTTCTGCCCACTCAACACCAAACGCTTTTTCCAGAACACGACGGGTTTTGTCGTTTTGCTGTTGCTTAGTGCAATAATAGTGTTGACCAGCAAGAATTTCTGCCTGCTGTTCTGGGGAAGCTGGTAAGGTATCAGCAGCATAGCTACAGTGAATCTTTAATAATTCATCGCCCCAAGAAAAAAATTTGTCTTCTTCTTCTAAGCTATTAGGTCGTATAAATAGGCAAAATTCGGAAAATATATCTGCCCAATCAGGAAGAGGACGGTGTTCTTTAAACTGATGTACTGGTAGCTCCTTTATTTGGTGGCGATAGGCATTAGGTAAGATACGATCTGAGTTTACAGGAGAAAGATCGGCGATCGCAGCAGAGATTCTTCCTTTTCCTCCGACTAGATCGCAACCAAATATCGGCAGGGCATATTCTGGTCTGGGGAACATCACACAATGTAGGATATCAAGTTTTTTACCGATTTTTGCTAGTTCCAGGTGCATTTTCCGAAACTGGGGTGTTTGATAGCATCGGTTTTCGATAGTTAGTTTTTCTCCCTCTAACCGTCCCTCTACATAACCGAGTTCATCTGGTAGCTGATAAGGTGAGAGGTCTAAGTATTGCTGCCAGTTAGACTCAATGCAGTCAGCTAGTCTATGAACTAGGGGGTGTTGTTGTTCCCGTAGAGAACCGGTTGGGATAGTTAACATAGGTAATCAAAGGTTATATTTTATCTACTTGTTATATCGAACCATAACTGAAAGGTTCCCTATTTTACTGAACAGTTTAAGCTAAGACCCATCCAAATTGGCTGACTGGGTAGCAAAAAGCGTTAAGATGCAAGCATCTGTGGGGCAAAGCTCCTGGAGCGTTGATTCAGAAATCAGATACTTACATTAGTTAGTTTTGACCGGGAGAATCATATGTTTGGTTTGGGATGGCCTGAGGTTATTGTAATTGGGATTGCGGCTGTTGTGATTTTTGGTCCCAAGAAGATTCCGGAAATGGGTAGTGCCTTAGGTAAAACCCTCAGAGGCTTCAAGGATGAGATGAACAATCCTCAATCCGAGGAAGAGGAGTCAGATAAGGATACTTCCTCTTGAAGGTAGTTTAGATTATTAATTTACCTATATCTCCCAATGTCTCGACCAGTTTTATATATTGCCATCACTAGCCACGGATTTGGTCATGCTGTGCGCGCTTCCTCTGTCGCAGCTGCTATTCAACAACTTTGCCCTGAAATCTTGCTTGTGCTGGTAACCACCGCACCCCGCTGGTTGTTGGAGTCTTACATTCCTGGAGACTTTATTCATCGCCCAAGAGCTTTTGATGTTGGTGTTGTTCAATCCGACAGCTTGAACATGGATAAAGAGGCAACCTTGGCCAAACTCAAGCAAATTCGCTCTAGTGCCAACTCCATTATCGCTGGTGAAGTTAACTTTATCCGCACTAACCGAGTGGGACTAATTTTGGCAGATATTCCCCCTCTTGCCGTGGATATTGCCCAAGCAGCGGGAATCCCTTGCTGGATGATGAGTAACTTCGCTTGGGACTTTATCTATCGAGATTGGGGAGGAGAATTTGGAGATATAGCAGATTGGATAAGTGAGAGTTACACTAGGTGCGATCGCTTATTTCGCTTGCCCTTACACGAACCCATGAGTGCCTTTCCCCAAATA
>JAAHHL010000096.1 GCA_010672185.1 Caldora sp. SIO3E6
CCGACGATGGAGAGCAATGCAATGGTTATATATCACCCCAGCAGCGTTGATGGTTTGCTTGAGATAACGATTGCGCTTGTGACTGTAGAGCTTAAACTTCAGAGTTTGCATAATGTTTATTATACTATGTCTATAAACATTATGCAATAGACAAAATGAAACAAGAGTATCGCCACTTGCACACATCAGTTTCATTAGTGAATTACCATTTTTGTTGGATAGTTCGCAGAAGGCGCAAGGTCTTAACTGGTAGCATTAAACAGCGATTAGATCTATTGATTCATGACGTAGTACGAGAACTAAATTGCGAAGTTCTCAGTCTTGCCATAGAACCTGAACATGTCCACCTGTTTATCAATAGTCCTCCTGACATAGCCCCATCCAAGTTAATGCACCGCATCAAGGGACGCACTGCCAGATTCCTGAGAAAAGAGTTTCCTGAATTAATGAAGCTTCCAAGTATGTGGACGAGAGCTTATTTTGTCTCAACAGCAGGCAATGTTGCTAGTTCAACTATTCAGAAGTACATTGAGGCTCAAGGGAAAGACTGACGGCACTTAAAAGTGCATACGCTACATCTCACCCTTAAAAGAGGTGGGCTTTGCTTGTTGTTCTGTAATTATCCATTATCCATTATTCATTATCCATTATTCATTAATTACTCACTTACCACGCATCAGAGACTTGAGAGACTGGCGCCTACGCAAATCCATCATCTCTGCAAGACTCTCTGGTTTACTATCTAGGGGGTGGTTATCCTCCGATGATAATACCGTTACCTGAGTCGGTTGGGTGTTGGATGGGATATGGTTTTGAGGATTTTGCGGTATATTCGGGGTTTGAGGATTTTGCGGTATATTCGGGGTTTGAGGATTTTGGCGTATATTCGGGGGTTGAGGATTTTGGCGTATATTTGGGGGTTGAGGATTTTGGCGTATATTTGGGGGTTGAGGATTTTGGCGTATATTTGGTTGGGTTTTGACAGAAGCAGCTGGCTGTGGTTTTCTGGCAGCAGGTGGACGGCGTCTTTTGGCAGGAAGCCTCTTTGGTTGGTGAACAACCCCACTGGGTTTTAGTCTTTTGGGGGAGCGACGGCGCTGGGCTGATTGTCTCAAAGCATTGGTAACTAGTAGGGAACCACCGACACAACCTAGAACAACTGCACTAAATAAAGGTAAAGACCAATCCTGTTCTTTGGGGGATTTTGGCTCTGGGGATTCTTGTATCTGTGTGGGAGCTGGTTCTGATTTTGGCTCTTCTTCTTCAATTGAACCAGGGTCAAACAAACCCATAGTTGCTACAGTAATTATGGTGATTAGTATTGCCCACAGCCCACCCCAAAAAACAAAGGGATGTTTTTGGAGCAGCTTATGGAAATTGGCTAGAGCATACTCCTGTTCAGGAAGATTATCAGACGATGATTCGAGCATTGAATCCCTTAACACTCAACAAAAATTTAAGCGCGATGCAATTATTTGCGCTTGTACAGAATTATAGTCACCACAATAACCTAATTCCAGCTTAATTAAATATCGAAATTTGCCGAGGAGAGAGGCTCTGCCAAGTGTGATAGGACTTTCTTCTCCCCATACCTCCCACAGGGTGAACGAAATTTTGGGTGGGATTTCTTGAGCGTTGTATCCAAAAATTATCAGTTCTCTCTTCTTCCCCAGCGGGTGAACGAAATTTTGGTTGGCATTTCCATTCTCCGCGTCCCCGCGTCCCCGCGTCTCCGCGTCTATTTTTTTGTTTCCCCAACCATTTTTTCGCTCACCCTTCCCCAGCTCTCCAGCTCTCCAGCTCTCCAGCTCCCTAGCTCCTCCGCTCCTCCGCTCCTCCGCTCCTCCGCTCCCCACCCTTTTTTTCGCTACCCCCTGAGGGGCAAAGCGCTGTATTAAGGAGAGAGGTGAGCTTTTTTGGCGCGGTTGTCTTGGTACCAACGGGCGATCGCCGGACTCCACTCCTCAAAATGACGAAAGAGCAAATCACAAAATTTTTGGGCTTCGAGTTGGGCATCCCGCTTCCAGCGCAAATCCAATAGGTGCATGAGCGAACGCATATTGCAACTCAAAACAAAGTGTTGACGGGCATCAAAAGGAATTAAGCCACGGGCCTGTTCCTCCGCCAATCCTTCTTTAATCCTTTCTTGATAACGCTTACAGGCTTTAATGCACCATTGCACATCAGCCTGTCGCTGGTTCTCGGTGTATTTATATTTTTTTCCTTGGCGATTGTTGTACTTGCCAACGGGTCGAAGGTAGAAAACCTCTTCAACATTGCGATCGCCTGTTGCCACATCCACAATCCGTTGTCCGGTATAACGAAACGATTGAACATCAAATGAAACCCCAATACGATGGCTCCGAAGTTGCTGCACCAGTGAATGGGGAAAGTAGCCTACATTGAAGGTGATTTGAGGATATTCCAATGGTCCATAGTGTCCCCGGTTTCCAGCCAATAGGTGCTTGATAACCAATTCTCCTGCTTTGGTTTCATTGGGTTGGTGATCGCGTCCATCTGCGACAAAAACTTCGGAATAGTCCTGGTGCATGGCAACCCAAATTACTTGTTGGGGTTGAGGGGTTGCAGCAATTACATCAATCCGAAATCGATCCACAATTCACGCTCCACGAATTGGCATTCAGTAGGGGGTAGCATAACGTGAAGATCTGGCCTTCCCGGTTAAGCCACCCTTAAATTTAAGGAAATATGTGACAACAATCAAGATAAACTGATAGCCAATGGTCTTGGTTGTCCTACACTGACGGTGATGCTTAAAAATTATCGGTACAGGAAACTTGACTTGAACAGATAGCAAAAGGAAACAAATTATGACGACCAATGAAGAGCAAATATTCACAGGTTCGGACTACCTGAAAAGTACTCAGGGAATTTCTTCCGCTCCGTTTGAAGCATATCTAAACTATGGGTATGCGTTGCTCGCTATTGCGGGAGCTGATGGGGAGGTGTCAGCACCAGAAATGAATTGGTTAATCAATCATCAACGGATGGTTGGTGCTCCTGAAGAAGCGATAGAAAAATACAAAACATTTGACTACAAGAATGCCAAATTGGAAGACCTGTTGCCCAAGATCAAAGCAGACGTTCCTAGCTGGTCGGCACAGAGAACCTTACTGTATCATGCCATTAAAATGTCTCAAGCAGACCAGGATTATGCAGAAGAAGAACAAGAAGTTGTCAAAAAAGCTGCTAAATTGTTGGGAGTTGAAGATGATATTACCTCGGCTCTCAATGTGTTAGTAGACATGGAAAAACAAGTTGAGAACATGCTGAAGGCACTGATTCATACCTAAACTGTGTAGTTAGGCATAATTATAGCGTTTCTTATATTTATGAGGTACACTCTTTACCTCAAAGTCCCCCTTTCCAAGGGGGATTTAGGGGGATAAAAATATACCTCACAAGTCGTATAATTGCTATATTAGCCATTAGTTACTAGAGTTTAGACTGGTGTGCGCTCGCGCTAAGCTACTCCATAGCCTGTGTAAGGACGCTTATAACTTGGATGTAAACCGAGAATAATATCTTCTTTTGGTATACCCATTTCCACTAAATCCTGGGCTAAATCAGCTTCTGTCATATTTCGCTGAATCCAAATTTGACCATTTTTAATATCCAAATGGATAAAACAGTGATAAATTCGCTGGAGTCCATCCCAGCCGATATCTAGAAGTTGATAATGGTCATGTTCTGTGTCAAAAATTAGTTGACACTCAATCTCCTCTTCTTTTTGTTCCCCTTCTAAAGTGGCATGATTACTTAAGAGTTGGCGGATTAGTAATCGGTATTTTTCTAATTTTTCCATTCGATGACTACCTCCTCAACTGGCTCGTAGATGAGCAATTTTACTTGATAAAACTTGATTGCTTCTTGAGTGAACTTTTCTTGAAAGAATGATTTAAATGTATCAAAAGGAACTGCTAGATACAGTATTCTATCTAATTCGAGCATTTGTAATGCCAGACGATAGTTTAAAAATTGACCTAGTGCAGCGTGAAAATCTGTAAGTGCCGAAGTATTGAGGAAACTTTTTATTTCAACTGCTATTTTTTGTTCGGCTTTTTGAGCTGCTATAACTTTCTCTGCTGCCAAGTCTATCTCAAACTTCACTCTCTCAATTTTAATTTTTAGAGGATCTGCTGTGATTATCCAGTCGTCTTTTAGGAGTGCTTGTTTTACAGCCTCATGGAATAGATCTTTAGCCGCCATTACTTTACTCTACTTATCCTCCTTATTCCAAGAAAGGGATTTTTGCCTGGGTATTTCTCCCCGATTATATCGTAGCTGTTGGAGATTGTTGACAATGCCCACACTACGTCTTGTATTATCTCAAATAACGAATCGGGCCCATCATCATCTGGCAATGTTTCCATCTCCTGAGCAATGAGTGTTTGGAACTCTTACTCGCAGTGGACATTCAGAAGAAATTTCACCACACTAGAGACAAAGGAACACAGAGAGTGTTGAAAAATTTTGATCCTAATGAGATTACTGTTCCCAATGGCTGCTTCTTTGGTTTTCCCTATAGCGTTGAAGAAGCTACAATTGTGTTTTTACCTGTACCTTGGGATGTCACTACCTCTTACCAAGCTGGAGCAGCTAATGGCCCTCAAGCAATCTTAGATGCTTCGGTACAATTAGATTGGTATGACTTTGAGCTACCCCAAGCTTGGCAAACGAGGTGTGGGACTATACCGATTAATTCGGATATCCAAGAACAAAATCATGCGACTAGAGCGATCGCTAAGGTAATTATTGAGCATTTGGAAGCCGGGGGCAATATTAATGATCAGGCAATTGCTCAACAGCTGGCAACGGTTAATCAAGCCTCCGCTGCCCTCAACCATTGGGTTTACAATCAAGCCAGGGAACTACTAGAGCAAGACAAGCTAGTAGGTATAGTTGGTGGAGATCACAGTGTTCCTCTGGGGTTAATGCAAGCTTTAGCAGAAAAGCACCAAGACTATGGCATTTTACATATTGATGCCCATGCAGATCTGCGGCAAGCTTACGAGGGGTTTACTTATTCCCATGCCTCAATTATGCACAATGCTCTCCAGTTACCTCAAGTTAGTCCCTTAGTTCAGGTTGGCATCCGAGATGTTTGCGAAGCAGAAATGGCAATCGTCAACAGCGATCAGAGAGTTGTTATGTTTGATGATTGGCAACTCAAAGCCAATGCTTATGAAGGTATCCCTTGGGCTACTCAATGTCGTCAGATCATATCTCATTTACCCGATAAGGTTTATATTAGCTTTGATATTGACGGTTTGAATCCTACCTATTGTCCCCATACAGGAACTCCCGTACCCGGTGGCTTAGAATTTAATGAAGCAATTTACTTGTTGCGATCGCTAGTCAAAACTGGGAAAACGCTTATTGGTTTTGATCTGTGTGAAGTGGCTCCAAGTGATAGTGGAGATGAGTGGGATGGGAATGTGGGAGCTAGGGTTTTGTACAAGTTAGCTTGTTTGCAAAGGTTAAATTCAAAGGAAAGATTGAACAGGTAAGAGTAGACTTCATCCTGAGAAAGGGAGTAGGTTGATAATGATCTGATGGAATAGACGGTATCTTTTGTCTGAGCATTTAGGTGAGTTACTATGAAAATATTGTGATTATTTTTTAAGTAGGGCTTGCTGCATAAGTGTGTAAGCCATACCAGAGAATGCTTTCAAGCATTTGCAAGCCAAATCCTGTGGAAATTGCATCTCTTGGCTCAAAAACCTGGCATCGACCTGGGAAATCCCTGGGTAACCTTGAGGGATGCAAATGCCCAAAACTAGGATAAATGCTGCATTCCTTATTGCTATCGAGAAACTAGGAGGCAGGAGGCAGGAGGCAGGAGGCAGGAGGCAGGAGGCAGGAGGCAGGAGGTAGGAGGTTCCAAGGAGGTAGGAGGTTCCAAGGAGGTAGGAGATATGTTTCTCCCATTCAATTGGGGGCGCGAAGCGCTCCTCAGGAGCTCTCGATAAACTAGAAATGACTACAGTATGCCTGAATTCTTTGATATGACTAGTTTCTAGCTATTCAATTGGGGGTGCGAAGCGCTCCTCAGGAGCTCTTCAGAAACTAAAAAATACTGATTTAGGTCTGAAAACCTTGATATGATTAGTTTCTAACTTTTTTTTCGGCGATTCAATTAATGAATTCTTAATTCTTCATTCTTAATTCTTCATTCTTCATTCGCCGTTAGGCGCTTATTACTTGTTACTTGTTACTTGTTACTTATTCTCCCAAGCCCTAACTATAGGCATTCAGGCGAACATGCTCTAATAACCCATTCCCAATTCTAAATTCTAAATTCTAAATTCTAAATTCCCCATTCCCCTTAGAAAATCACATACTTTCTGTATATCGCTTTAACTCCCTTGCCATCCGGTGAATTCCTCGCTTTTCATCTTCCCGAATAAAAGGTAAAAATACACGAGTAAGGATGCCTGAGAAACGACTATTGTGGATGTATTTAGTGCGCCGTAATCCAATCTCTTGTAGCTCAAATATATATTCATTACGAAAGCCGGGGATTTGGGAAACCCAGCTGAGGCACACTGAAGGTTGAATTAAGGTAACTAAAGCTTCAAAGTCGGTTTCTTCTTCATTAGGAAGCCTGCGTAGCGAAAGTAGTACTTCCTTCCCCTGTTGAAATGGTACCTGGGATTGACAGTCAAATAAAAAAGTGTTCCAGTACTTCCACTGGTTTTTCTGGAATAACACTTGCCAAACTCGGTGCTTGGGAGCATTAATTTCAATTTCAGTATAAAAACTTGCCATAAATGAGGTAAGGCAGAAGGCAGGAGGCAGGAGGCAGGAGGCAGAAGGCAGGAGGCAGGAGGCAGGAGGCAGAAGGCAGGAGGCAGGAGGCAGAAGGCAGGAGGTAATCTTAGGGAAAAATTTTTACTACCAAGAATTATAAATAAATTTTTCCAAATTTCCCAATTCGACCTTCGACCTTCGACCTTCGACCTTCGACCTTCGACCTTCTTAGGGTATCTGCTTTTTTGTTTATGATGAACTGATGGGTTATTTCCACCATGTTGCACCAGGAATAATTAGACTTCCAGATTGCACACCAGGAAAATTCCCCTTACAAGCTACAACCTGCAATTAATGATACAACATGGTAAACTTGACACCCAACTCTAGTTTTAGTTTAAAGATTCGTTTGACATATCCCAACCACCCAGGGATATTAGCTAGCATTACTAGAGCGATCGCGGAAGCTGGTGGTAACCTAGGACAGATTGATCTAGTCGAGCAGAATCGTAATACTGTTATTCGAGATCTCGATATTGATGCGGCTAGTACTGAACACGCTGAGCAGATTGTGCAAGGGATTAGGGCATTAACAGATGTCAAAATTATTGAGTACAAAGACCGTACCTTCAATCTGCATCGCGGTGGCAAAATTGGTATGCACAACAAACTCTCCTTAGACAGTCAAGGGGATTTGGCAATGGCTTATACTCCAGGGGTAGGTCGTATTTGCAATGCGATCGCTCAAGATCCTGAACAGGTATATCAACTGACGATCAAAGGTAACACGGTAGCGATCGTAAGTGATGGTAGTGCGGTTTTGGGGTTAGGTAACCTGGGAGCCGAAGCGGCATTACCGGTAATGGAAGGAAAAGCGATGCTCTTTAAAGAGTTCGCTGGTATTGATGCCTTTCCCATCTGTCTGGCTAACCAAGACACAGATATGATCGTGGAAACCGTCAAAAATATTGCCCCGGTCTTTGGGGGAGTTAATTTAGAAGATATCAGTGCTCCCCGGTGCTTTGAGATTGAAGAGCGATTGCGTCAGGAGTTGGATATTCCCGTTTTTCATGATGACCAACATGGTACAGCAATTGTTACCCTAGCGGCGTTGATTAATGCTCTGAAGCTAGTGAATAAATCCCTAGAATCAGTCAAAATTGTTATCAATGGAGCCGGAGCCGCTGGAGTCTCCATTGCCAAGTTACTACGAAAGGCTGGAGCTGAGAAGATTTGCTTGTGTGACTCTAAGGGTATTATCTCTAAAAGTCGTTCTAACCTAACCCAGCAAAAGCAAGAATTTGCAGTTGAAGCGACTGGCTCCCTAGCCGATGCTCTCCAAGGTGCAGACATCTTTGTGGGAGTTAGTGCTCCTGGTGTCGTGACTCCAGAAATGGTACGCTCAATGGCAGTAGACCGGATTGTGATGGCTATGGCAAATCCCATCCCAGAAATTCAACCAGAATTGATCCGGGATGATGTTGCAGTAATTGCCACCGGACGCAGTGACTATCCCAATCAGATTAATAATGTTCTTGCCTTTCCTGGTGTCTTTCGTGGTGCTCTGAATTGTCGAGCATCCGCAATTACGATCAATATGTACCTAGAAGCGGCAAAAGCGATCGCTTCCTTGGTTGATCCTACCGACTTAAACCGGGAACAGATCATTCCTTCTGTTTTTGATGAGCGAGTCGTAAAAGCTGTTGCCGCTGCGGTACAACAGGCAGCACAGCAAGATGGAGTGGCTCATTGTTAGGGGACTGCCTTCTGCCTCTTCCCTCCTGACTTGAAAGAGACGCGGGGACGCGGGGACGCGGGGACGCGGAGAGATGGATTTTCATACATTGTGGTGAAAAAATTTTTTCATCGGGACTGCCTCCTGCCTCCGGGTCTTCCGTACTTAGGTGCTACAGCCTTTGTGTGGTAAGCTTTATTAGCTATTAAATCTGATAGTTTAGCACACTAAGTACGGAAGACCCGAACAGTGCTCTGTAGGTCTCTGATTGAACCGTTTCTCAGCGAAGAATGACTGCTGAGATGGAGAAGCTATTGTTTCCCTACTAGTTTGCGTAAATATTACGCAAACTAGCATTTTTTGTCCAAAGTCCAAGAAGGTATAAAATGATTAATTCTTGGCAAGACATACCTTTTTCTTGAGCTATTGCCTCAAAATATTCAATGACATCTATCCCCAAAGGTAAAGTTACTTGTTGTTTCAGTTGTTTAGCAAAGGGATTAGGACGGCTGTTCATTGTAGAAATGTCGTATTCCTGTTTCATTTCTTTATCCTTGATAATATTTTCTTTCGTTTTTAGTGAGATCGCAGATATCGTAGTGCCGTGACCCACCTAAAACTGTGCAATAGAAAATCCACAGCATTTTGTAAATTCCGGGTTTGAACCATAAATGCTAATGCCTCATTTTAGCTGGGTCACGGCACTACAATTTGAGAGCGATCAGCTTCGCTGGTGCCAAAGGCAATCGCGCAGATAATCAAAAACTACTTAGAAGCATAAATCATCCCTCGATACTCCCACACTTCGTGGGGGATAATTTCCGTTTTAAAACCTTTTTCTTTAAACAGATGGATTAAATCTTGGGAAGAGAGAATACTGATATCATCATGATACTCCATCCCAATTCTCTTGATTCTGTCAAATGCGGCATCAGAGGCAGCATCAAACATCTCTCCTTCCGCTCCTTCGCAATCAATTTTGAGCAAATCTATATCACCTTCATCTCCAACCAAGCTGAAGGCTTCATCAAGGGAGATGCAGCGGACTTCTCCCGACATCGTCAGTCTATCTTGGTAAAACTCCCCTTCTGGCATAATGGTGCTATGACATTCTGGAGTCGGTGCAGAAAAGATCTGACGAGTACCGGCTTCTCCTGCCAAAGCGAGATGGTAACCGGTTACTTGGTTTTCCAATTGATTGACTTTAATGTTCTGTTGCAGAAACTTATGGTTAGTGGGGTGAGCTTCAAAAGCGAATACTTTCCCTTGGGGGTATAAATGGGCTACCAAACAAGACAATAATCCAGCATGAGCTCCAATATCGATTACAGTTACTTGCTGCTCCCAATTCTCAGTCCACTGGCTTTGAGGATGTATGCGATAGCAGTCTTCTAGTATAATCTCCCGGTACAGATGATCAATTTCGGCATAAGGCGGTAGAGCCAGCTTTAAACCACAACTCAACTCTACTTGGGATATATAAACTTGTGGATTAGTTTGATTCGTTTCTTGCAATTTTTTGTTCTCCTATCTGGTAGCGAGTTCCTGAGGTGAGCACTGTCAAGGGGGAATAGAACATACTTAGTACAGAGTCCGATTTGCAGTACCCGCCCTACAGTTCTAAAATTACCCAATCTACAATCCCTTGATTAATAACACAGATGAGGAAAAGCCTAAGAATTGACATTACCAAAAGTGCCCTCGCAGCTGCGGTCATTTTTTTTGTTTTAACCTCAGGGTTGATGCTCCATCGGTTCTACAGCTTTTACCACTCCTATAGTTCCTTCGATCAAGGGATTTTTAATCAGGTTTTTTGGAATGGTATCCACGGTAGGTTCTTTGAGAGTTCCCTTTCTTCTTACCTCTCTTCTGCTGTACTCCACGATGGCAATCTACCGACGGTATCTTACCATCGCTTGGGGCAGCACTTTACCCCAGCTTTATTGCTCTGGTTACCTATTTATGCTCTATCTCCCTCATCTCCCACTTTATTGGTTTTGCAGGCAGCACTGATGACGGCTGCGGGGTTAGTGCTTTATGCCTTGGCAAGGGTTTACCTCAATCCCCAGTTGTCAACCATGATTACGGTGAGTTTCTACGCTGCCAATGTGGTAATCGGACCAACTTTAGCTAACTTCCACGACTCCTGCCAACTACCTCTATATATGTTTGGTTTACTACTAGCTTTAGAAAAACGCTGGTGGTGGTTGTTTGCAGGGTTAGCAGTTTTGCTGCTAGGAGTCAGGGAAGATTCGGGAATTCTCCTGTTTAGTGTGGGATTCTATTTGGTGTTAAGTCGGCGCTATCCCAGTATAGGTTTAATCCTGTGTACCCTCAGCTTCGGTTATATGCTGGTGCTGACTAACCTGATTATGCCTCTATTTTCTGATGACATTTCTCGCCGATTTATGATGGAGCAGTTTGGTGGCTACGTGGAAGGCAATGAAGCTTCTACTCTGGATGTGATTTGGGCACTCCTGAGCAATCCCTGGCAACTGATCAAGGAAATTTTCACCCCCTTCGGACGGACAATGCAATATTTGCTGGCTTATTGGCTACCCCTAGCATTTATACCAGCAATTTCTCCTACTGCCTGGATGGTAGTAGCATTTCCCTTACTTACAGCTTTGATGCGCCAGGATTATTGGGCATTGTCGGTTAATATGCGCTTTGCAATCAATGTAGTTCCAGGAATATTTTACGGTGCAATCATCTGGTGGTCCCAGCATCCTAACCCTGATGTAGGGGCAAAGCATTTGGGTGATAATTCATCGATAAAACCCAAGTCATACAATCCCAATGCTTTGCCCTCCGGCAGTTTGAAAACACACCCTAGCCTCTCCCAAGAGGAACCCGGTGAGCGAAAAAAGGAGTGGGGAAACGAGTTAGCAGACGCGGAGACGCGGGGACGCGGAGACGCGGAGAATGGAAATCCTACGCAAAATTTCGTTCACCCGGAAGAACCCACCCCTAACCCCTCCCAGGAGGGGAACCGGAGCAAGGGAGAAATATCTGGGAATGAGCAGGAGGGTTTTAAAAGCAGATTTGCTCTTAAACCCCAATTCCGGCGTTTTTGGATATTCTGTCTGAGTCTGTCACTAGTATTTACCTTTACTTCCAACCCCCATCGCGCTTGGTCTTTTCTTTTCCCTACCTCTATCGACCCTTTAGTATATATCTCTGTACCTCGTCAATGGCAACATGCAGGACAAATTCGCTCTTTGTTAGAACAAATTCCCCCAACTGCCAGTGTTTCCGCTACGACACATATTGTCCCTCATCTGTCTAATCGTCGAGAAATACTAGGGTTTCCCTCACTGCGACTAATTAATGATGCCAGACAAGAGATTAGTGTAGATTATGCGATCGCAGATTTGTGGCAATTTCAACAGTATGAGGTAGCCTTTGATGATGATCGTGAGCGTTTACGTAAGCTAGTACCTGCGATCGAGCAGATACTTGTTCAGGGCAATTATGGCATAATTGACTTTCAAGATGGAGTAATGTTGCTCAAGCAAGGAGCTACTCCTAACTCAACAGCATTGTCTTCTTGGCAAGATTTTCGAGAAGAGATTGAGCAGATTTAGTCATTTGTCATTTGTCATTTGTCATTTGTACTAATAACCAACAACCAACGACCAATAACCAATGACTATTCTTAAACCTGTTAGCCAGATAAGCCTAGAACCTGGCAGTACTGTCACTATTCCCAATGTCAACTGGCAAGAATTTGAGTCAATTATGGCAGAATTAGGAGAAAGACGTGCTGCACGCATTGCTTACAGTCAGGGTACTTTAGAAATTATGGTTCCTTTACCTGAACATCAAAAGCAGAAAGAATTAATCTCTGATTTTGTCAAAGCATTACTGAAAGCCAAAGCCATTCGCTACCAACCTTTTGGTTCAACCACATTTAGACAAGAAGGTGCAGCAGGAGTTGAACCGGATGCCTGTTTCTATATTCAAAATTGTCAACAGATGATTGGGCGTCGCCGACTCGAACCTAATGATCCACCTCCTGATTTAGCAATTCAGTCAGATCTCACCTCTAAAACCAAATTGGATGCTTATCGAGCTATTGGTGTTCCCGAAATCTGGGTTTATGACAGGGGAAAGCTGAAAATTTATTTGCTCCGAAAAGGACAGTATGTAACATCTGAAACCAGTCCAACTTTTCCAGAAATTCCCATCACCCAGGTTATTCCCGCTGCGATAGAACACTCTTGGCAAGTAGGATATGTTCAAGCCTTAGAGGAGTTTGAAGAGGTAATTAGGTCTTGGAAGAATCAGTCATAATTCTCGGTTGAGATAGGTGTTATATCATACAAAATCCGGTATCGATATACCCGCTATGCCCACATTGTAGAGACGTTTCATGAAACGTCCCTACAGGATTTCGCAGTTTGCTCAAAACGGCTCTGTTGTAACCGGATTTGGTATCATTTCCGCATAATTACCTAGGGTCTGCTGAATTAGTGCGCAAGCTATACCAGACAAGGCTTTCAGCTGTTAATAAGCCAAGTCTTGTACAAGGAAATGTATCAAATGGGCTCAAAAAGCTGGCATTGTTGTGGAAAATCCCTGGGTAATCTTCAAGCTGAAAGCTGA
>JAAHHL010000960.1 GCA_010672185.1 Caldora sp. SIO3E6
AATCTGGTATTGCCGGGGTAGGTTGCCTCTGGGTTTGTGGGATATTGCTCTTGCTTGAGGGAGGATGGATACCCGTATTCGCACCCACTTTAAGCTTCTTACTCACTGGTATAATTGTAGGAGCTTACCAACTACAACAGTCCAAGCAGCAAGAACAGATGGTGATGAGGCTGTTGGGGCAACAAACTTCACCAAAGATTGCCCAAGCTCTTTGGCAAGAACGCGATCGCTTATTAGAGTCAGGGTTATTACCAGGGCAAGTCCTCACAGCTACCATGGTACTCACTGACCTGAAAGGTTTCAGCACCATCTCAGAAAAAATTTCCCCAGCAGTAGTAATGAGTTGGTTAAATGAATACCTAGCAGCGATGACTCAGGAAGTACAACAGCATCAGGGTATTATCAATAAGTTTACTGGTGATGGTATTCTCGCCGTGTTTGGAGTACCCGTACCCCGCACCACTCATGAGGAGATCTCAGAAGATGCACAACAAGCCGTAGCTTGCGCTTTAGCAATTAGCCAGCGCTTGGAATCCCTGAATCGTGGTTGGGAAACTCGTGGTTTACCGATAGTGCAAATGCGGGTAGGTATTTTCACCGGTCCTGTGATGGTTGGTAGTTTGGGAAGTAAGGAACGTTTAGAATATGGTGTCATTGGTGACAGTGTTAATATTGCCTCCCGTTTGGAAAGTTGTGAGAAACACCGTCAACTCAGCAACTGCCGGATCTTGATTGCTAAAGAAACCCTAGTCCATCTCCAAGAGAAATTTCAAGTGGAGTGTTGGGGTTCTCTCACTTTAAAGGGGAAACAGCAACAAATCGAAGTTTACCGTGTGTTGGGGAATTCCAAAAATCTAAAGTAGCGTCATACTATCGAGAAACTTGGGAATTGGGAATTGGGAATTGGGAATTGGGAATTGGGAATTGGGAATTGTTTCTCAAGAGTCTTACCTCCTCTTGCCTCCTGCCTTCTGCCTTCTGCCTTCTGCCTCCCGGAAATCCCTGAGGTTGTCTACCGGAAACTGATGAAGGAACTCTGAATACTTAAGTGAATTCTCTTAGGTAAGAAGCATCAAGGTAGACAGATGACTAAGAAAAAGACATTAAAGACTGTAGGCAAACCCTATCTTACCTCACTGCTAAGTCTATTGCTGTGTAGCTTGCCCATGCAGGCACTGGGGCAACAGGTTAATTTAACAGTTCCAGAATTAAGCAGAAGCACTAACCTGGAAGCTGCTTCTACTTTACAGGCACAACTACCGGATTTACCAAAGCGTCCGCGTTCCGGCAGAAGGAAACCCGCTAGTGCTAGAGGACCATGTTCTCCTAGTGAAAAATCTATCACTGCTTTAATCCCCACTACCAACTTGGGGTTAACTACTAGAGCATATCCCACATTCTTTTTCTATATTCCACCAACTCCTGCAACAGAAATGGAGTTTGTACTCATTGATGAAGAAAACCAGCGTCAGATTTACACAACTATTCTGAAAATTGCTGGTAATTCCGGTATTGTTAGTTTAAATCTCCCTGCTACTGAAAATGTACCTCCTTTGGAGATGGAAAAAGAATATCATTGGTATGCTTCCCTAATTTGCAATCATCAACAACGCTCTGGGGATATTTACGTAGATGGGTGGGTTCAGCGAGTTGCTCCTGACTCGCTTCTGATGGGTAAGTTGGAGAATACTTCCCTAACAGAGCAAATCACTATTTATCAAGAATTTGGCCTTTGGTACGATACTCTCCAGGCTCTAGATGAGGCTCGCCGCTTGTATCCCGATGATTCAGCCTTAGTAGCGAAGTGGACAACTCTGTTGAAGTCGGTAGGGTTAGAAGACATTGCTTACGAACCTCCTGTTTAGGGTGTGGGAGGTGTGGGGAGTGTGGGAAGTGTGGGGAGATAGAGACCAAAGGGGGAAATTATGATTTTTTGAACACTTAGGCTATAAATCCCACTTTATATTTCGTTTTATTTTACCCACACCCCATCTTCTTTTTATCTTTGTTATTACCCTTTGAGGGCAAACCTATGAACAAAAATGATACTAATATTAATCCCATAGATGGGGATATGCTACCTGAGTATGATTTCACAGGTGGTACACGGGGAAAACATTACCAAGAATATCGGCAAGGACATACTGTGAAAATTTATCAAGCAGATGACACAACAGTAGTACTGGCGCGACACACCTAAAAATGTGGAATACGAAGTAATGAGTGATGAGTAGATATAGATTTATAGGCATTATAACCAATATTATAAGTTCTACTTGTATCTTACTTATTACTTATTACTTATTACTTATTACTTCAAAACCCGTTTCTCTCCCCACCATTTTAGCTGTGTCACGGCACTACCGGTACTGTCCACCAAGCCAATCCGTAGGGTTGGGATGACTCATTTTCCTGGCGCTGATACTGAACTCTGATTTTATAACGACCAGATTCAGGGACTTGGCAGAAAATATGTTCTACACTATCAACACGGCTGACAGAAGCACAGACACTTTTGCTATTACTGCTTTCATCCGCTGGAACTAAAAACAGATCGAGATTATTCAAACCGCGATCGCGAAAATTTTCTCCCACATCATAGACATTATTCTCATTAGTATCTTCGAGTTCTACCATACGATCCCAAGTTAGGGTCAGAGCCACAAAGCTACCTTGCTTCAAGGGTTGAGCTAATTGATAGTCTTGGGAAGATGATGCTTCTACAGTGCGATAATCCCAACCCACCGGCGGTACTGTTGCCGTTGGATTCCACTGACCGGGGCTAAATTGCTGGTAAGCTCGGAAGACATTGAGATGTCCTGTACCCATCTGCATATCTAGGGGAATCTCAGGTTCTTGGTAGGCATCGGAGTCTAGCCAATTGCGGCTATCTTTACCCTCCATAGTGCGGCTCATGTTTAAATACAAACCATCACCCTGATCTTGGATTTTGTCCGCAGAGTTGAGTAACACAGCTTTCATGACTTCGTGGCGTCGCGAGTCTAGACTCCAGTTAAGTCCAGAAGGCAAAAGTTGGGTCTTACCTAAAAGAGTATCCTGCAAAGTGCGATCGCCATATTCTTGCAGCAGTGCTACCGAAGCTGTAATATGAGGAGCGGCAAAACTGGTACCACTGACTTCAACTACCTCACCTTCAAGGTCATAGACAGAGATTTTGCTACCCGGTGCTACCAGACTAATGGCACGGCGAGGGCCAACATTGATTTCCTGGTTAATCAGGCGTCTGCCAATTCCCAAAGGTGCTGCACTTAAGTTAGCAAAGTCTACTTTAGTAAACACCCCTTCTCGCTGGGTTGAATAGGCAGTAGTAATACCATTATAGTGATCTGTAGGGATGGGAATACCACCACTGCCCT
>JAAHHL010000961.1 GCA_010672185.1 Caldora sp. SIO3E6
TAAGATGATTCATTATCAGGCAAAGAACCTTGGTTAGCTGTAATTTTCTCAAATTATTTTTCTGGTATTGGGCAGATATATTCAGGTAAAATTATTAGAGGATTGTTTATAATAGCAATTCAACCTATACTTTTTTATTTGGGATTAATGTTATTCTCAAATGATAGTATTAATTTCTTAATAGCTATCAGCCCTTTGATTGCTATTAAACTTCTCAAGATTTGGAATCTTTTTGATGCTTATCGCTGTGCAGTACGCACAAATAGTTCAAGATTTGAAAAATTAAGAAAAAGAGACAAAGACCCCTGGCTGGCTGTATTTATATCATCCATAATACCGGGTTTAGGCCATTTATACATTAAGAAAATTTGGCTAGGTATTTTGTTATTGATTCTTTTCTTGTTACTTTCAGCGATTATACCCTCGGCTACATTATTTTTTGCGGCTTTTGTTGTTTATCATTCTTACTCAGTTTCACCAGTTCGTAGAGAAAAAACTAAAAAAATTATCTTAACTATTTCTCTATTGGTATTGATTAAGTTTTCTATCAACACCTATGTTGAAAGCCGCTATATACCATCTGAGACGATGTCCCCTACACTCCAAGTTAACGACCGCCTGATAATTGACAAATTAAGTTATAGCTTCAAAGCTCCAGAAAGAGGAGATATTGTAATATTCCACCCTACGGATGCTCTCAAAGAGAAAAACTTTACAGAGGCATTGATTCAACGTATTGTTGGTTTGCCAGGAGATAAGATAGAAATCAAAAATGGTAAAGTTTATATTAATAATCAACCATTGGAAGAAAAATATATTCAAGAACCCCCCGATTACACATTTAATCTTATAACAGTGCCGCCTGATTCTTACTTTGTCTTAGGAGATAACCGTAATAATAGTTATGATAGTTCCTATTGGGGATTTGTCCCTAGAGAAAATATTATTGGGAGAGCTGTTATAAGATACGGACCTCTTGAGCGGATTGGGCTTATAGAGTAAGAATTAAGTGCTCTAGGTAATAATCACAATTTATTTATATACTTAGACCTATTGACAAAATGTATTCATTACTAACATCTATTGGTAGAGCAACAATCGCATATCTGAAAATGAATCGTCCCCAAATGATTAGTATACATCTCAAAAAATCAATGTTGACCGACGTCCCATCAGGGTTTCAGGTTCTTTTCTGGAGATGTCTAGTTTACGTCGGATGTGGGTCAAAATGGGAGAGCATCTGCTTCTATTGAACTGAAAGTATATGAAAATGAGATTGCAGAAAATGAGAAAATAGAAACAGTGATAAACAAACCCAAGCGCTTGGTTTCCCTAGACGTATTTCGGGGAATCGCGATCGCTAGTATGATCCTCGTTAACAACCCTGGTAGTTGGGCACATGTCTATCCACCCCTGCTACATGCGAAATGGCACGGCTTCACACCAACAGACTTAGTATTCCCCAGCTTCCTGTTTATCATCGGTGTGGCAATGGCTTTTTCTTTAGCCAAGTACACCAAAGGCAATCAACCAACAGCAGCAGTTTACTGGCGCATTGCCCGACGAAGTGCTCTTCTGTTCGCTTTAGGAGTATTTCTCAATGCTTCAACCTTAATTCTCGATTGGCTGCTGAATGGTAAATCGATAGATTGGAGTACCTTTCGGATTATGGGGGTATTGCAGCGCATTAGCTTAGCATACCTGTTGGCAACAGTAATAGTTCTCAATTTCTCTTCTAGGAAAGAAGGGAATAGGCAAACGAGTGAGCGAAAAAAGGAGTGGGGAAACGAGTCAGTAGACGCGGAGACGCGGGGACGCGGAGACGCGGAGAATGGAAATCCCACGCAAAATTTAGTTCACCCTAGGCAAACCTCTCCTGTGTCCCTCCTAGGGAACTCACAAGTAAAACAATGGATTCTGGCAGGAGCAATATTACTAGGATACTGGGGAGCAATGGCACTTATACCAGTACCTGGTTTCGCTGCTGGTGACTTTTCTCCTGAAGGTAACTTGGGAGGCTATATAGATAGCCTGATCTTAGGATCTCAACACTTGTATAAAGGTGGTCCTTTTGATCCGGAAGGACTGTTTAGTACGATTCCCGCAGTAGTAACTGTCTTATTGGGGTACTTTGCTGGACAATGGTTGCGTAGTCAGCCAGTGAAAAGCAATACTAGCATTCAACTGGTACTAGCGGGACTCAGCTGCTTAGTGGTGGGATACTTGTGGGGTTTCTTGTTCCCCATTAACAAGGCACTATGGACTAGTTCCTATGTAGTTTACAGTGCCGGTTGGGATTTGTTGTTGTTGGCTGCTTGTTACGAAACCATTGAAGTCAGAAATTGGCGTAGGTGGGGATTGCCTTTTGAAGTGATGGGGTTAAATGCGATTTTCCTGTTTGTTGGCTCCGGTATAGTTGCTCGCATCCTTCATAAAACCCACATCGGTGCTGGTGATGATGCTCCTAGTACTTACGCCTGGATTTACGAGAATATATTCCAATCTTGGGCTGGTGCTCTCAATGGTTCTCTATTTTTTGCCCTCACAACTGTTTTGTTGTGGTGGTTAATTCTCTACGGCATGTACCGAAGAAGTTGGTTCTTCAAAGTTTGAAGGTTAGGTGGAATGGCACGAAGATAAGCCGAAAGGCTTCGGTGAAGAGGGGTGTGGGGAGAGGGGGAAGAGAGGGGAGTGTGGGGAGAAAAAAGAGTATGTGGAGAGAGTTACACTCCTATTGTGTGTCTCAAGTATGGTTTGATTCTTTCCCCCCACACTTCTCTTCAGTTCAATATTTGAGCCTTAACTTAGCGCCATTCAGGTTAGGTGGTAGGTGTTAGGTTTTATCGTAAAAACCCCGTAGAGACGCGCCATGGCGCGTCTCTACAATGTGGGACATATGGGTTTACGTATGCCGGATTTGTTATCAGAAAGGAATCTTGAGGGATTTTCTTTTTTAAATCAAAACAGTTTGCATATTGCTCTCTACCGGAGTTTCCCAGTCAGGAGTAAACGTTGAGACAAACAAAGGACAAGCTTTCCAATTACCTTTAACAGTGACACTGAGCTGTTGGCAGTTGCCGTCTCGCCTACTGCTCATTTGATAGTCACGACAATGGCGACAATGATGACAAGATGAGCCTGACAGATTCATGCTTCTCATGAGTATTCCCTTTTGATAAATTGATTTAAATTTTGAGTTTTTTGTGAGCTTAGTTTTGAATTATGTAAATCTTAGCTATTACTAATAATAAACGATTAATTGTTTTTGTCAAGTATTAACGGTTGCCCACTAAACTGTAAAGTTATAAAGAGCAATGTCTAGGGAAAGCTAGATACTGCTTGCTCTACGAGCTAAAAACAGTGGATTTTTTTTTGAACACTGGTGGGCAATTGATGGTTAC
>JAAHHL010000962.1 GCA_010672185.1 Caldora sp. SIO3E6
GGTTGCTCTTCCGATCTCCCAGGCAAACGGGCAAAACCACTGCGATGCTGACCCTAGCTCAAGAGCTTACTGCTAGTGGGCAATACACTGCAGTGATGTTATCAGCAGAAGTGGGAGCTGCCTTTCCCCATGATCCAGGAGCAGCAGAAAAAGCGATCCTTGATGCTTGGCGAGATGATGCTACCTTTTGGCTGCCCCCAGAACTCCATCCTCCTGATTGGCCTCAGTCTGAGCCGGGGCGACAGATTGGGGCAGCGCTGAGTGCTTGGGCACAACAGTCTCCTCGTCCATTGGTTATATTTATTGATGAAATCGACTCGCTGCAAGATCAAACTTTAATTGCCGTCTTGCGCCAGCTCAGAAATGGCTATCCTAAACGCCCTTATCGATTTCCCCATGCTTTGGCACTGATTGGGGTGCGGGATGTACGGGATTATAAGGTTGCATCGGGGGGTAGTAACCGTCTCAACACTTCTAGCCCTTTCAATATCAAACTTAAATCCCTTACCCTGAGGAACTTCACCTCACCAGAAGTTGCACAATTGTACCAACAGCATACTGCGGCAACAGGGCAGGTATTTACTACTGATGCTGTAGAGCGAGCTTTTACTTTAACCCAAGGTCAACCCTGGTTAGTGAATGCTTTAGCTAAAGAAATTGTGGAAGAGTTAGAAACTGACCCCAGCAAACCCATTACTAGGGAGCAGATTGAGATAGCCAAAGAAATTCTGATTCAACGGCGGGATACTCACCTGGATAGTTTAACAAGTCTGCTGCGGGAAGAGCGGGTGCGAGCGGTTATCGAACCGATGCTGGCGGGACAGGAGTTAGGGAATATCCCCAGTGATGATGTACAATTTTTGATTGATTTAGGATTATGTTATCTAAATCCCCAGGGAGGACTAGCGATCGCTAATCCCATCTATCAAGAAGTATTACCTCGTGCTCTCAGCCAAACGCCACAAGCGTCTTTACCGCAAATTTCTCCCAGCTGGCTAACTCCTGAAGGAAAACTCGATCCAGATAAACTCCTCCAAGCATTTCTGAGTTTTTGGCGACAACATGGGGAACCTTTACTCAAAAGTGCTCCTTATCACGAAATTGCTCCTCATTTAGTACTGATGGCGTTTTTGCATCGGGTGGTTAATGGAGGTGGTACTTTGGAGCGGGAATATGCCATTGCTAGCGATCGCATGGATCTATGTCTGCGCTACGGGAATGTTACCTTAGGTATGGAGTTAAAGGTGTGGCGACAGGGACGCCCTGACCCCATTAAAGCTGGATTGGAACAGTTGGAACGCTACTTAGCTGGTTTGGGACTCGATACAGGCTGGTTAGTGATTTTTGATCAACGGCAAGGACTACCTCCCATTGCCGAGCGTACCACAACAGAATTGGTAACGACGCCGAGCAATCGCACTGTAGTTGTAATTAGAGGGTAACTGTTACCTAAGGTTAATGGTGGTAAGTTTTAGAGATTTTCCACACTCATTATCAATTATCAATTATCAATTATCAATTATCAATTATCAATTATCAATTATCAATTATCAATTATCAATTATCAATTATCAATTATCCATTATCAATTATCCATTATCCATTATTCATATGGTATTAAGTTTGTTGCAACTGGCAAGTCCAGGATTACCCATAGGTGCTTATAGCTATTCTGAGGGCTTAGAATCTTTGGTTGAGGTTGGTGTAATTAACCATCAGGAAAGCTTGAAGCAATGGTTAGAGCAAGAACTCTGCTATGGAGCAATTCGACAGGAAGCAGCAGTGATGGTGCGAGGCTATAGAAGTGTAGTTAATCAAGATCTGCATAGTTTGAGCTATTGGAATGCTTGGGCAACAGCTGCTTGTGCCACTCAGGAATTGCGATCGCAAAGTTGGCAGATGGGTAATTCTTTGCTACAACTACTGCTCAATGTGGGGCATCCTAATCTGAAAATAGACGCGGAGACGCGGGGACGCGGGGACGCGGAGAAAGAGAGATGTTCATCCTACTCCTGCGGAGAACGCCGCGTGAACGTTGTGAACGAAAGTTTATGGGAGTCTGAAAAAACGTCTTTGCTAATTTCCCTAGAAGATTTGGCAGAAGCTGTAGGTATACCCTGTAATTATGCGATCGCTTTTGGTATTGCTGCTGCTTACTGGCAAATTGCTCTGTTGGAAGCAACTTTAGGCTACTTACACAGTTGGGCATCTAATCTGATTACGGCAGGAGTAAAGCTGATTCCTTTAGGACAAACGGTGGGGCAACAGCTACTATTCAATCTTCATCCTAATCTGGGTAGTGCTGCTGAAGAAATCTTGATTTTAGAAGATGATGCTTTATGTAATTGTGGTTGGGGAAGAGCCCTTGCCAGTATGGCTCACGAAACTCAGTATACTCGTTTGTTTCGTAGCTGACTGATTGGTAAATTCGCTAAAATCTAGAACACCGATTCAGTAATCGCAAACTGGTACTCATGTACTGTTTAAAGATGGGAGCCGATGGAGTCAGAAGGGGATAATTATTCGCGATTGATACTCGCGAATAATCATCCAAGATATCCCCCTCTCTCGCTGAGTGAGAATTATCGATGTCAAATGGGTACAGTGAATTGAGTTGTTACACCGAGTGCAGCCAACTTTACCAAGACGAACCTGTGGGTGAGGTATTATTGAGGTTGATTTAATTAACTATTGTTGGGTTAGTTGATGGGGTCGGCTCGGCAAAAATCCGCGCTAGGACATGAAGGTTATGGACAACCGCCGTGCGGCGTAAGTCGAATAAGTTCTTGCGCACTCCGATGTATCGGGCTTTATCTCCTTGCCAACGACCAATATGAGAGAGGCTATGTTCAACAGCCACTCTTTCTCGTAGTTTAGCTCGACCTGCGGTCGTTAATTGGCGTTGACGCAGTTCAGCGATGAATTTCTCTTCCGGATGAATAGAGATGCTACGTCCTTTGGGACTACTGGTACATCGTTCTCGAAGAGGACAACTAGTGCAGGTAGCCGCAGGAAACTGCACTTTTCTGCCTTCGGTAAAAGGTAAACTGACTTGATTGGGACAGCGAATCGTACCAGAGTCCCAGTCCAACACAAAGGCAGTTTTGCTAAATTTGTTGCCGTTGGTGACCCGCCAAGCTTTGCAGTAGATGATTAACTCTTTCTCGCGGTCTCTGACCAGAGAACTGTTGAGGTAAGCTCGGTCAATGTGGAGTTCTGCCAATTCGGCTTCCTGATGCTTTAAGTCAGTGGCAATGGCTTCGGTAACGGTAGCTTCTGCGGCATTGGCTGGAGTTACCCCGACTGCTCGCACCAGTCCAGAGTCTAAATCTCGAAGAACGTGACGCTTATAGCCATCAATGCGCTGAGTGCGGTTCTTGCGTCCATGCCTCATC
>JAAHHL010000963.1 GCA_010672185.1 Caldora sp. SIO3E6
CAATTAACTCTTCCCCATCTCCCCATCTCCCCACCTCCCCATCTCCCCATCTCCCCATCTCCCCATCTCCCCATCTCCCCATCTCCCCATCTCCCCATCTCCCCATCTCCCCACACCCCACACCCCAAAAACTACCTTTCGGCGGATGCCTCCACCAAAGGAGGTATGGGAAAAAAAGCAAAAAAATATTTCATTTTACGGATTTTATATTTATCTATGATAGAAATATAATATAATTAAGAGCTTCAGGGTTTCTAAGTTAACCCCTAAAGCAAGACGAGAGCAGCCATATAACTACGCCCCAAGCAAAAGCATAGATCAGGGACGCTTGGGGAATGTCTCGTTCATTCTTAGGGTGGAAGTAAGATAAAAATTGCAGGATTACCTTAAAAAAAGCATGAAATATTCGAGTATTTCTACTTATAGTGAGCCAAAGTTTACCAATGTTACAGCCGTGAAGGATTTTACCATAAAACCACCACTAGTTTTAGTAGTCGATGATGACGAAGACAATTTACTGCTGATGACTCATGTACTAGATCACTTGGGCTGTTCCTGGATCACAGCAGTTGACGGTATGAGCGCTTTACAAAAAGCGCAAACTGCTCAACCAGCTTTAATTTTATTAGATATTCTTATGCCCCATATGAATGGTGCAGAAGTTTTGGCTCGGCTCAAGGAAAACTCAAAAGTTCAGCAAATTCCTGTGATTGCAGTAACGGCTTTGGCTAATACCTCAGAGCGAGAGGATATCATGTTAGCAGGCTTCGATGATTATGTTAGCAAGCCTTATATGCTAGAAGAAGTTGAAGCAGCACTTGAGCGTCACCTGCGCCTACCAGCAACCATGACTTAAATTTACAGGAAGTATAGACTACTCAACACTGAGGTACTAGTGCTTCCACAGCTGCAAATGACTTACCCGTTAATAAAAGACTTGCAAAGCAGATACCATAAACCTTACCGCCTTCTGACTTGAAGGAGACGCGGGGACGCGGAGACAAAGAAATTTTCATTTTAACGTTGTGAGGTGAAAGTTCATGGGAGTCTGACTTGTAAGTAGGCAACAGGCAACTTCGGAGGAGTCTACTTTCAGCCTCTGGTGGTGAAAAATTTTTTCAAAGGGAGCTGTCTTCAGAGTACTAGTTAGCGAGATGTCTGCACTCTAGAGGTGTAAAGACAAGATTACCCTTTCCAGAAAGCTTAAAAGCTCGAACAATTGGCACAAGGCACAGGAAAAAGGCGGCGAGGTTGGAAAACTTGCAGCCCCAGAGCAAGTTATGCATTTTAAATGTATAAATGTATATAGGTGAAGTCCCATAACAAAGATAGAGCCTAATACCCTGTTCCTTGTGCATGAGTACCTTTTGCCCTGCTCAAACTTATTTAAAATTCGTTGCGAGCTTATTAAAATATAGGGAAAAAAAGCGGATTCATCTGTGGTCAAGCTGGGTATTAATTAAGTAAATCACGAATTTTGGCAGTTGATAAACATGCAAGCGCCAAGAGAGGTTAGAGTGTGCCATATTTAATCAAAAACCCAGACGCTACTAACCCAGAAATTCATAAGTTGAAGCCTGGAGTAAACACTATTGGACGGGAGCTCGACAACAGCGTCATTGTGGCTGATAGAAGTCTCTCCCGTCACCATGCTGAAATTCTGATTGCTGAAGAAAGGGCAATTATCACTGATTTGGGAAGCCTCAATAATACCTTTGTTAATGAATATAAAATTGACCAATGCGAACTTAATGATGGAGACTGGGTACGTTATGGAGCTGTAGTATTTCTCTTTGTGGAGATGCTCAAGAGTCCCAAACCAGAAACTCTGGGGGGTGAGGGGTCAAGTTTATCAATTATTGGCAGATTAGCACCAGAGAAAACTCGTGTAGCTCTCCAAGACTTACTCGATCAACAGAGTTCACAACAGCAAGGCACAGTGCTTATGCTACGGCAGGAGAGTGCTGAGCAGCGAGCATTAGACAAGTTAAAGATTTTGTTGGAAGTGAGCCAGCAGCTTTCTTCTCCTGAAGAGCCTCAAAAGCTTCTAGATAAAATTCTAGACTTGCTCTTGCAGATTATGAATGTGGATCGGGCAATTATCCTCATGTTTGATCAACAAACTGGGGAACTAGAGCAAAAAGCTGTCAAGTTTCGAGATGGGATAGCTAATGATGGTCAAATATACAGTACCACTATTACTAATTTTGTCTACGAAAATGGAGAGGCTATTCTAATTTCTGATGCTTGTGTTGACAATCGTTTCTATGATGCTAACTCGATTTTGGCACAAGCAATCCGTTCCTCAATGTGTGTGCCGCTGAAACCGAGAGATCATGTAATTGGGGTACTATATGCTGATAATCTCTCCATGGTCAATGTTTACCGTCAGGAAGATTTGGAATTTCTGACGGCTCTGGCTAACCAAGCTGCGATCGCCATTGAAAATGCTAAACTCTATAAGCAGATAGAAGCCGAAGCAGTGATGCGGGCTAAATTTGAGAGCTTTTTTCCCGAGGCTGTCAGTAAAAAGCTCAAGGAAGAAGGCAAGCTGAAGACGGTTGATACTGAGGTGACAGCGCTGTTTGCCGATATCAGCCGCTTCACCCAACTCTGCTCTCGAATGGAGCCACGGCAAGTAATTGAGATGCTCAATGAATACTTCCAGGTAATGGTGGAGGATATTGTCTTTAAGTACGAGGGTACCTTAGAGCAGTATATTGGGGATGGACTGCTAGCAATTTGGGGTGCTCCTTATCGACAAACAGATGACGCTAAGCGAGCTGTGCAAGCAGCAATTGCGATGCAACAGGCAGTAGGGCGCTTGAATCAGGATTGGGCTAAGCGGCGGAATTTACAGATTAAAATCCACATTGGGCTCAATACAGGGAAAGTCGCAGCGGGTAATATTGGTTCACCGCAGCTGATTCAATATGGAACTATTGGCGATACCACTAATTTAGCTAGCCGCATTTGTGATGTTGCCAAAGGGGGTGAGATCCTCATTTCTCACACTACCCTGATTCAGTTAAGCGATCGCACAATTCCTGTAGTCAAAATTCCTCCAGTTAGGGTTAAAGGGAAACAACAGCCTATTCAGCTCTATCGCGTACTTTATTAGGTGGTAAGTGGTAGGGGGTAAACGAAATTTTGGTTGGGATTTCAATTCTCCGCGTCTCCGCGTCCCCGCGTCCTCGCGTCTGCTTGTTGATTGTTTCCCCAACCCTTTTTTCGCTCACCCGGTGGTAGGTGGTAGGTAGTTTTCTTGTCTTCCTTGTCTTCCTTGTCTCCCTTGTCTTCCAGTTGCGATCGCACTAACCACTAAAGCTGTCGCTACTGTTCCCAAAGCTATGGTGAGTAGTAATTGTCTTTGGGGTGCAAAAGCAGTTTTCAAG
>JAAHHL010000964.1 GCA_010672185.1 Caldora sp. SIO3E6
TCCGAAACAAGTAAGCATCACAGGGATAGGCTGATTCCTCAGACTCAGAAAGCAATGAAGAGGTTGGGGATTAGGACAGGTGTGATAGCTGGCAGGTATCAGGAGGATCGGAGTGCTAAGGTACAGATTGCATCATTTCAGACAATGGCAGGCGATCGCGACTTGTCTTGGCTCAAATCTGATGTGGTAATCGCAGATGAATGCCATATTACCAATTTTGTTGAGGTGATGGAGCAGAGGTTTCCTAAGCTTCCGAGCAATGGAACAAGGCTCCTCAACAGAAGAAGGGATGAAGGAATTCTTATCGGACTAACTGCTACTCCTTGGAGGTTAAGCAAAAGTCAGTGCTTAGGGGACTTCTATGCTCAAGCAGTTTTTGCTCCCATGCCAGCTGAATTAATTGCCAATGGGTTTCTTACCCCCCTAAGCTACTATCATGTTCCTGATTCCAAAGGAAAGTTAATTGAGGCAAAGATTAGCTACTTGGTTGAGCAGTGGTGTAAGATTGCCCAAAACCGTTTAACAGTAGCATTTTGTCCCACCATTAACTTTTCTAACGCACTGGCTAGGGAGTTTAACGATAAAGGCGTTGCAGCTCAATCCGTACATTCGAGAATGTCTAACAGGAAATGCGATGAGATTTATGAATCCTTTGAGGCACAGGAGTTTAGGGTTTTGTGTTCTGTAGGCAAACTTACCGAGGGTTTTGATGTTCCAGATGTCAGCTGTGGTATTCTAGCCAGGGATACTGATTCCAAAGCCCTCTTCTATCAAATGTTGGGGCGACTGGCTCGAATAGCTCAAGGTAAGACCGACTCAATTGTATTGGATGCAATGGGGTTAACTCAATGCGATCGCTTTGGTCGTTTTGAAGATTTGGTAATTAATGAATCCTCCCTCTACGAATCTGACAAGAAAAAACCTGGAGTTGCACCTAAAAAACTCTGTGAGCATTGTGATAACGAAATACTTGCCTCTTACAAAGTCTGTCCTATCTGTAGGCATCGCCTAGATATTGTTGGCAAAGTCAAGTATTTACCAGAAGGTCAAATGATTCGTCACTTTTCCAGTGATGAGGAGAAGAGTCAATATGCAGCATATCAGCGATTACTCAAGAGAGCTTATCAGTTAGGGAAGTCACCAAGTTGGGCAACTCAACGATTTATAAAAAAGTTCTCTCGTAATCCCCCACTGGACTGGAGAAGGAACTCTGTCTTGGCAGGCGCTTCCCCAGAGGAGCAAGAAAAGTACAGGCAATATTTACAAAAGCTAGCGATCGCTGAAGGTCGTCAGGGCAGCTGGGTTTATGAGCAACTGTCTTTGGAGTTGGGAGTGTGAGTAATGAGTAATGAGTAATAAGTAATGAGTAATGAGTAAGAAGTAATGAGTAATGAGTAATGAGTAATGAGTAATGAGTAATGAGTAATGAGTAATGAGCTCTCCAGGAGCGCTTCGCGTCCCCAATTGAATGGGAGAAACATTTTGGGGAGCAGTAGGGGCGAAGCATTTGGGCGATAATTTAAGCACATAGACCCAAGTATACCAATCCAAATGCTTCGCCCGACCCCCTGCGGCTTCTGCCTGTAGTACCAACATCTGCCTTCTTCCTGTTTCACATCCCCCTTTAGACATAGATAGTATAATCTTAACTCATTACTCATTACTCATTACTCATTACTTATTTATCACTCCCCCTAGTAACATGACATTACTAGGGTATTGTCCGGAATAAGATGTTAAACTAAGTAAAGGATAAAAGAACTTTCAGTTGATAGTTCTTTTAAGCTAGGAGAGAGATGACAACAAAAACAACAGAAACAGTAAGCGTAGTAGATAAGCCAGAAGTAGAATGGCAGAAAGATGTTAACAAGTATTCTATTAGGGTAGAAAAAGAAGGAGAGTATTTCTTCCCTACCCTGTGGGAACAAGATCAGATCATTTGGTCTGGTGGTGCAGTTGGTTCGTTTTCTAAGGCAAAAAATACTGCGATCGTGGCGTATAATCGCCACACTCAAGTCTTTTATACAGAAGGCTTAGCACAGGTAGACGTTGAGTTATTAGTCAAACTGCCATACAACGAGATTATTTATTCAGGCAACTCCAGCAATGTCAAACGACTAATTGGAGATTTGAGCAAGTCTGATTCTCAATTAGTCCCTTTGGTTGTTGATCAATGGGGAGTTATTATTGATGGCAACTCTCGTCATGAAGCTGTCTCCCAAATCAACGAGGCATTAGAGGCAAAAAACGAGCCGAAAAAATATAAGCGCGTCCCCGTTAACATTTGTTTTTTCAAAGATGATATCTCACGCCTCAAACGATTGAAGCTGATGAACTCCTACAGGGTAAAATCAGAAGTTCAGCTATTGAATGAAGCCAGATTAGCTCTCAAGATTGAGGAAGTTGAGGCGGTTAAGCGTGAACGAGCAGGAGTCAAATCAGAGGGAGAATCTGGATATAAAGGACGTTCGATTTATAAAGTTAGTCAGAAGCTAGACAGGGGTGTCGCATCCTTGCGGTATGGAATCACTGCTCTTGATGCTGTGGAGAAGGTGAGAGAGAAGAATCCCCAGTTAGCCGAAAAATGGTGCAAGCTCATTGAAGATGCACCAAACAAAGTAGCGATGGACATAACCTCGATTCCTGAAGAAGATCGAGAGGCAGTTATTGACAACCTTTACGATAACGATGTCTATCGGAAAGGGGTTAGTGTCAAACGAGCTTATAAAGAGGTTGAAAATCGGCGTGAATTGGAGAAAACTGCTAAGCAGCAGGAAGAATCTGGTGAACTAAGTAGTGATCCTGAGTTACAGAAAGCTCAACGAATTCAGATTCAACAGCAGCACAGCGATAAACCTTCTGATAACTGGTATACTCCTGATGATATTGTTCAATTAATTGTTGATACCCTAGGAGAAATTGAGCTTGATCCTTTTGCTGACTTAACCAAAAGAATACCAGCAAAACAGCATTACACAATTATTGATGATGGACTAGCTCCCAACAATCCGTGGAATGGTCGAATTTTTGCGAACATTCTTTATAGCGATCAATATAAGTGCTTATCCAAAGCATCAGCAGAAATCACCAAGGGGCATACTACCGTAGGAATCTACCTCTGTGAGTCGGGAGTATTGTTCAACAAGCGCACACAGAACATTATCGACAAACACGGGATGTCAATTTGTGCTTGGAAAGGGCGGATTGAATTTATACCTGGTGAATTGCTTTTAGAGCATCAACCCAATGCAGGTTCCTCCTCCAGGATTAATTCTGTATTCCTGTTCTACGCTGAAGATGAACCCCTTAAACGCCACTTTGAGGAGATATTTTCTCCCTATGGAAAAATCTATCACGACACTTCCTATCTACTATCTACTGAGAGTAGTAATG
>JAAHHL010000965.1 GCA_010672185.1 Caldora sp. SIO3E6
AGAATCAGCACATCATGGTCTTCCATCGCCACTTGTTGACGAGCGATCGCTTTCGATACTCCAAAGATCATCGGGCCACTAAGATGGAACAAGAGTACACGACCATTAGCAAGATCCAGAAGCTCTTTTTCTTGATCACTCATGAGGATTTGATCATCCGCATCGGTAATTGTTTTCACATCTTGAGCCTGGAGTTTGGAGAGACGTTCAATAGTCAAGATATTGGCAACAAAGACCCCAACTCCCACCGCCACAATCAAGTCAACAAATACAGTAAGGAGAATTACCCCATACATAATCATTGCTGCCTTCAAAGACACTTTATGAGCGCGTTTGAGAAAGTCCCAGTCAATAATGTTAATTCCCACCTTGAGAGCAATACCTGCCAGAACCGCCATGGGAATCGTTGCCGTCAAACTAGCTGCTCCTAAAACTACCACTAACAAAATAAAGGCACGGGTTAAGCCAGATACCGCTGTGCGACCCCCAGCTTGGATATTGACTACTGTTCCCATGGTTGCACCAGCACCAGCAATACCACCAAACAAGCCAGATGCTAGGTTACCGAGTCCTTGACCGATTAATTCTTTATCGGAATTGTGCTGAGTGCGAGTTAAACTGTCTGCAACTACTGAGGTGAGTAGAGCATCAATACAACCCAGCATACCGAGAACTAAAGCATCAATCAGCATCGTTTGAAACTCACTTGCGGTAAAGGTAGGTACCTGCAAGGAGGGCAAACCTGTGGGGATTTCACCAATCCGTCTGATAGCCTCTGGCTCAGGGAAGAGAAACAGTGCCAATACGGTTCCTGCCACTAACGCTACCAACTGGGGAGGAACAATCCGCTTGAGCTTGGAGGGCATCAAGAACAGAATTAACAGAGTTAGGATACCTAAACCAGCCTCACCAAAATTGATGTTACTCAAAAGCTGAGGCAAGTTTTGCACAGTACCGACAACACCCCCCTTGGGACTAGCCTGTCCCAGAAAAGGTCCTAGTTGCAGGATGATTAGGATGATACCAATCCCGGACATGAATCCAGAAATTACGGTGTAAGGCATTAGGGTCACATATTTCCCTAGCCGCAATGACCCAAGAATAATTTGAATCACCCCAGCCATCATAACTACGGTAAATGCCATAGCCATACCATTTTCTGGGTTTGCTGCCGTGAGGTGAGCAATAACCGCTGTCATCACCACCGTCATCGGACCGGTAGGTTCAGAAATTAGGGTGGGAGTGCCACCGAAAAGTGCGGCAAAAAAGCCAACTAAAACAGCACCCCAAAGACCAGATGCGGCTCCAGCACCAGAGGCTACACCGAAGGCAAGAGCCATCGGTAGGGCAATGACTGCGGCAGTTACACCACCAAAGATGTCGCCACGCAGATTTCTAAAATGAATACGATTTGTAATTTGCATAAGCTTTGTTTCATGTGAGGGTTAGAAGTTGGAATGAGATTGACGCCGTAATTCCGTCTTTAGTAGATGAGTCCCTAAGGAGTCGTAAGAAAATTAATTATCAATAGACTTAAGTCTACTGTTTTAATAGAAATGATTGCATTGGCTCTATACTTATGATGATACCATTGAAACAAGAAAGAAGTACATGTTTCTAGTGAGAATTTTTAATAATTAATTAAACTTTGACTAATATACCAGCATTATTGGGTGAAATATCCGGTGTAAGGAAAGAAACAAGCCCTCCTGACTCCTGATTCCTAGTCCCCCAAGTATTTATTCAGCAAACCTTAAGTAGTCGGACAAAAGTCGATCGCACGACATGAACTATAGATGAAAATCCTCTATATTCCCCTGGATGAAAGACCCTGTAACTTCTACTATCCTCAGATGATTGCCTCTCTGAAAGATGAGTTAGAATTGCTTGTCCCTCCTATTGAACTTCTAGGGAGCAAGAAGCAACCCGCTGCTCTTAATCGCCTTTGGGATTGGATAGAAGCAAAGAGCACGATATGTGACTCAGCAATTTTATCAATTGAGATGCTGGTTTACGGAGGACTGCTCCCGTCACGCCTTCATCAGGATTCTGTAGAGAAGCTGATGAAAAATCTTAATCAGATTCGCCTCCTCAAACAAGGTAATCCCGAACTCCAAATCTTGGCAAGCAATCTGATTATGCGCACGCCAGCCTACAACAGTAGTGAAGAAGAGCCGAGTTATTACGAAGAATTTGGAGCAGCCATTTTTGACTGGGGATGGTTACAAGATAAGCAAAATCGAGAAGGACTAACCTCCCAAGAGAAGGAAAAATTTGCTCGGATTGAGCAGGAACTACCCCAAGCCTATTTGGAAGATTACCGCACCCGTCGCCAAAGAAACCGGGAGATTAACCAAGGAGCCATCGACTTAGTGGAGGAAGGTGTCATCTCATTTCTCTCTATTCCCCAAGACGACTCTGCTAAGTATGGTTTTACGGCAATTGATCAACAACAGGTTGTCCTTAGGATTATAGAAAAACGCTTGCAGCGGCGCATTCACCTGTACCCAGGTGCCGATGAAGTTGGTTGTACATTGCTTGCCAGAGCCTATTCTCAGCTTACAGGGTTACGCAGAAAAATTTATCTACTATACAGTTCCGTTAATTCTGAGACAATTATCCCTTTATATGAAGACCGTCCCCTGGGGGAAAGCTTAAAGTCCCAGATTCTGGCAGCGGGAGCCCAAGTTGTCTCATCTCCCCAAGCATCTGATTTGGTGTTAGCTGTCAACACGCCTGGTAAGAAGATGCAGGAAGCTTGGGATAATCCGATTAAAGATCTAACTTATACTAGCGATCGCAATCTCCGTTTCTTTGTTGATCAGATTGAAACCTTTCTTAGGGAAGGAAAACCAGTGGCGGTAGCAGATGTGGCGTTTGCTAATGGGGGAGAAACGGAACTAGTGCAGTTACTTGATGATACTGCCGTGTGGAATCAACTCCTAGCATATGCTGGTTGGAATACGAGTTGTAACACCATCGGCACAGTACTGGCAACTTCGATTGTCGGAGTTGATACTAGCGATCGCTTTGCTCTTGACTACAATAAAATCTATCACTTAATGGATGGCTGGGCTTACCAAACAGTTGTCCGCAGGGATATGGTAAACGATTATCTGCCAGCAATCGGTGCATCGTATTACGACTTCAACGGCAAGGAAGCGCAAATTAACCAGGAGATGGAGCACAGAATCTGGGCTACTTGGGAAAAGTTGATACGTAATTCTTTTTCTGAGTGGAAACTGGAGTTGAAGGTTTTTTCACCCTGGCATAGAATGTTTGAAATTGGTCTTCATTTAGCACTCTTCAGGAAGAAGGCATGAGGTTCCGAGGCAGGAGGCAGGAGGCAGGAGGCAGGAGGCAGGAGGCAGGAGGCAGAAGGCAGGAGGA
>JAAHHL010000966.1 GCA_010672185.1 Caldora sp. SIO3E6
TGTCCAATGTTTCTCCATTTGGTGTGAGGGTTTGGTAGAAAACATCTTGAACATGGTTATTTTCATCAGCGACTAATACTCGTGCTTGGTGACCTTTACGCATAACTTCCGCTCGATCACACTGTTCATTTGCCCAAATAATCAAGACATCCCCAGGTTGGCACAAGAGTGCGCCACCGCCATTGGGACAAATTTGTCCTTCTCCTGCCTTTCCTGGCAGTATGTAAGTACTCCAGCGATTCCCATTATCAATGTTGACAATTTCTACTTCTTCTAGGGGCAGAATACCCACTTGCTCCAGTAGTTCTTGATCAATAGTAATGCTGCCGACATAGTCACGCCTAGCTTCGGTTACGCGGACACGATGCAGTTTAGCGTGCATTAGCTTAATTGTTCCCATTCTTTCTACTTTTTCCTAAATTCAGTTGACTTGAGCAATGAATGCGAACGACTTGAGCTATTTTTTTTGGAAGACAATCGCATACATGGGCTCGGTCTCAAAGATGGTAAACTCGTCTTGGCTGATTAAATCCCAAGACAGGTCTTTGAGAACCTGGCCCAAAGCTTTGTTGTCATTATAGTAATCTACCCGCACGGTAAGTACGAAGTAACCACTAGATTTTAATAGAGGATCTAAATTCTGCAAACCCTCGGGGGAAGTATGACCAAAAGTGAAGACACCGACGGCGATGATGGCATCAAAGCTGGAGGAGCTACAAAAATTGAGTGGTACTTCTAAATTGCCTTGATGTAAAGTTTTGTAAACTTGCTTTTTTCGAGCAACGTCTAGCATCTGTTCCGAGAGGTCAATTGCCGTGATATTGGTATAGCCTAATTCTGCTAGAGCCTCTCCTACCATCCCTGTACCTGCTCCAGCATCTAAAATACTAGCGTTTTTGTCGGGCACTACCTTGGCTAGAGCACGAGCAGATTGAATGGGACTGATGCGATAAGATTGCTCCAATTCCGAGTCATAGACGTGAGACCAAGCATCATATTTATCCTGCAAATTTTCCGAATCCTTGGTTTCGTAGATCCAGGAGAGGCGATCGCTGACTTTTTCTCCCAAGAAGAAACTCCATCCCAGTTCTCCTGAGGAAATGGCCTTACACATCTGCTCGTAAGCGCTGCTTAAATCGGAGTATTGTGGTTTAGCTAATAGCGTCAGTAATTCGTAGCTTTTATGCAGATGTTCATTTAAATCTTTTGACTCCAAGACCATCAAGCCGATCTGACTCAAGATATCGATATAGCCTGAGTGGCTGTAGGTTGGTTCAAATAACAGGCGATCATAAACGTATTTGCGAGCTTGTTGGCTGATCTGCTTGGTTGGGGTTATCAAATCGTCAAATAGAAAGATACCTCCTTCTTGGAGCACCCGATGAATTTCTCTCAACGCCAATTCTCGTTGGTGAACATGGTAGAGGGTTGCTTGGCTCCAGACATGGGTGAAAGTGCCTGTTTCAAAAGGTAGGTCTGTAGCTGAGGACTTTTGGAATTGCAGACGTAAGGATGGATATTTTTGAGCTTTAGCGACAGCATTATCGATCCGGACTTGACTTAGATCAATACCAACAACTTCACAACCTGTCTTTTGAGCTAGCCAAATTGCTGCATTGCCATTGCCGCAGCCAACATCTAGAACCCGAGATGAGGCTGTAATCCGACTTTTGCTTAGCATCTGCTCGTTCCAGCGTTGGCAGGCGGGAATAAAATCTTCAACACGGGTGACAGCCAAGTCCAGAAAATAACCCCAGTGAAGACTGCCTTCTGAGTCCCAAAAACTGCGGTAGAGGCTGTCTTCAGCATCATAAAATTCCTCAGTGTCTGTTTCTTTGAATTTACTCTGGTCCATATTATCTAGTTGCTAGCACCGTGTCATAGTATCATGTGAGCTTGAATAGGTGTCCAAACCACTTGATTACCTTGACCCCAAAAACCGTCACATTTCGTAACGCGGACATCACCTAAAACTCTGGTTTGACAGGCTAAGCGACGATTAGCTGTGGGAGAATGGGGAGGAAGCGATTGCCTTCGGCACTAGCGAAGCTAATCGCCTAGCTTTATCCTTCCAGTTGGGCTCCGATATTTCTCCTTCTAGGATGACAGCACAGGTTCCACAAGTGCCGATACCCATACAGTTAATAATTTTTGCTTTACCGTTGTAAAGTTCAACTCCATGCTCTAATAGGACTTGACGCAGATTACTACCTTGTTTGCAGACAACAGTTTTTCCCTGAGCTACTACTTTAACCATTGACATTTTCTCTATTTTGTAGTAAAGACAAGTTTTATTAACTACGAATAGCTTTAAGTTTACATTTATTGGTATCCATGACCCATCTACCATCAAACCCCATCTGGATTTATGACACAACCCTGCGGGACGGTTCCCAGCGAGAAGGGCTCTCCCTGTCGATAGAAGACAAGTTGCGCATTGCTAGGCAACTCGACGAAATGGGAATTCCTTTTATTGAGGGGGGATGGCCAGGAGCCAATCCCAAAGATGTACAATTTTTCTGGCAATTACAGGAAGAACCACTCAAGCAAGCGGAAGTAGTAGCATTTTGCTCAACTCGACGCCCCCATCAAGCAGCAGCCGAGGATAAAATGCTGCAAGCCCTCCTCGCAGCAGGCACTCGTTGGGTAACCATTTTTGGCAAATCCTGGGATCTCCACGTCACCGCAGGGTTAAACACCAGCCTAGAAGAAAATCTGGCGATGATCCGAGATACAATTGAGTACCTCCGCAGCCAAGGGCGTCGGGTAATTTATGATGCGGAACATTGGTTTGATGGTTACAAAAACAATCCTGAATATGCTCTCGAAACTCTGCTCACTGCCAGGGATGCTGGTGCAGAATGGCTAGTTCTCTGCGACACCAACGGTGGCACTCTTCCTCATGAAATAAGTCAAGTTGTACAAGAGGTGCTCAAAGCAACAGGAATAGGGGTGAGCGAAAAAAAGGTTGGGGAAACGAGTCAGGAGAAGTGGGGACGCGGGGACGCGGGGACGCGGGGACGCGGGGAAATTCCAACCAAAATTTCGCTCACCCGAAACAACCAATCCCCAATTCCCAATTCCCAATTCCCAATTCCCAATTCCCAATTCCCAATTCCCCAACTAGGTATTCACACCCACAACGACTCAGACACCGCAGTTGCCAATGCCTTGGCGGGAGTGCATGAAGGTGTGCGCATGGTGCAGGGAACAATTAATGGTTACGGTGAACGTTGTGGCAATGCCAATCTCTGCTCCCTAATTCCTAACTTACAGTTGAAGCTGGGTTACAGTTGTATTGAAAATGAACAACTAGCAAAACTAGCCCAAGTAAGTCGCTTGACCAGTGAAGTGGTCAACCTTGCCCCTGATGATCATGCTCCCTTT